>NZ_CALCLB010000011.1:0-30839 GCF_937966165.1 uncultured Odoribacter sp. | reverse complement strand
ATATAACTTATGGTGAAATTTATCTGGATATAGAAATAGATGAGAGAGAGGAAATTTCATTTCGGGTAAATGCCGGAATGGTTAAGGTAGAATGGGGAGATGGAGAAGAGAGTGAAACAAAAAAGCAGGCGGAATGTTTCAGGCATTTTTATAAAGGGGGAGGAATCTATCATCTTATTATTCAAGGAGAGAAGATTGTAGATTTGGACATAAAGAAATGCCGGATTATTCGTTTAGAAGTAAATCATTGTCCTACCCTAGAGTTTATAGATTGTTCGGAAAATTTGTTAAGGGAGTTGGATGTGCGGGGATGCAGAAAATTATATGAATTAGATTGTTCTCATAATCGATTGGGAGAACTGAAATTGGGGCGGTATAAAAAGTTGTTTCACCTGTCTTGTGCCTGGAATAATTTGGAATATTTGGAGTTAAGTGGTTGTCGGGAACTGGTGGATTTATTTTGTAAATATAATAGTATTCATCACCTGGACGTCAGTAAATGTAAAAAGTTACGTTCTGTAAACATTGGAAATAATGCTTTGGATATATCGGCATTACGGCATTTTGTGGATTCATTGGCAATCCCTCCGCATAGGGAAAAAGGATTTGTGGTTATCCGCAACAATATGATTCCTAATTCCGACAGTACCCTTGAATTGAAAAGGGGATGGTATGAAATATGATTCGGTCTGAAAATCTATCTGAATAATACGGGTAAAATAGTTTTGTAAAAATTTTAACAAGCCAACTAATTAAAAAAATTAATTAGCTTGTTTATTAAATTATTTTCCTGATAGAATTGAATAATTTTTGATCAGTAAACTGCCGGCGGAAATGGAGTATTCATTCCCGGAAAAACAGATTATTTTACCAGGTTTAAGGTATCAGTAGCGATAACGAGCTCTTCGTCCGTAGTCACTGTCATTACCAAGGTTCTGGAAGAAGCTGCTGAAATAATTCTGTCCACTCCCCTGGCATCCTGATTTACCGATTCGTCAAATTCCACTCCCAGGTATTCTAATCCGGTGCAAACGGAATGTCTGACTCTTTCGTCATTTTCTCCTATTCCTCCTGTAAAAATGATCAGGTCTACTCCGTTTAATACAGCGGCATAAGCTCCGATATATTTTTTTACATTATAAGAAAATACGTCCAAAGCTAATTCGGCTCTGTTGTTTCCGGCATCTGCGGCGGCTGTCAATTCCCGGAAATCCGAAGATACTCCGGAAATTCCGAAAACTCCGGATTCTTTGTTTGTCAGGCGTACCGCCTCCTGGGAGGTATATCCTTTTTTGTCACAAATATAGAGGAGGGCTCCTGTGTCTAAATCCCCGCAACGGGTTCCCATAACTAATCCGGCAACCGGCGTAAAGCCCATGGATGTATCCACTGATTTCCCTTTATCGATAGCTGTTATCGAAGCGCCGTTACCCAAATGGCAAGTGATAATTTTCTTTTCAGTGATATCCCAGCCTAATATTTGGCAAGCCTTTTCTGCTACAAATTTGTGAGAAGTTCCATGAAAACCGTATCTTCTTACACTGTACTTCTCGTAATATTCATACGGAATACCGTAAATAAAAGCTTTTGGCGGGAGAGTCTGATGGAAAGAAGTATCGAATACAGCCACCTGAGGCACTGTAGGAAGCAAACGTTCCATGGTTTCAATCCCCTTCAAATGGGCTGGATTGTGCAGGGGAGCGATTTCACTGCACGCTTTGATTTTCCTTTTTACATCCTCGTCAATCAATACACTTTGGGAAAAATATTCACCTCCGTGAGCGATACGATGTCCCACAGCAAATATTTCTTCTAAAGAAACAATGACACCGTGAGTTTTATCCGTCAATGCTTTTAGGATCAGATCCATACCATCTACATGGTCCGGAATCGGTTTTTCCAATACGTATTTGTCTTTTCCGTTGGGTTTATGAGTAAAAGACCCCATCGGAAGTCCAATTTTTTCAACTATACCTTTTGCCAGTAAAACAGGCTGGGCTTCCATATTTAATAATTGATACTTTATGGAAGAACTCCCGCAATTTAAAACTAATATATTCATATTTAGCGAATTATTGAAACAGAGCCGAACAGTCAAATTTTCGGCTCCACCGGGTTCATTTATTATTTTGCCAGGCCTGCAGCCTGATTAGCTGTGATAGCTACCATATTAATGATATCGTTTACAGAACACCCCCGTGACAAATCGTTGATCGGAGCTGCCATTCCCTGTAATACCGGACCAACGGCTTCTATACCGGCAATCCGTTGTACAAGTTTGTAACTGATGTTACCTACTTCCAGGGTAGGGAATATTAATACATTTGCTTTTCCTGCCACCGGACTACCGGGAGCTTTCAGATTACCTACGGATGGGACCAGAGCAGCATCTGCTTGTAATTCCCCGTCAATCAGAACGTCAGGAGCCATTTTCTGTGCCAGTTCGGTCGCTTTTACCACTTTATCTACCAATTCATTTTTAGCGGATCCTTTTGTAGAGAAACTCAACATGGCCACCCTTGGTTCAATTTTAGCTATATTCCGGGCTGTGCGGGCTGTAACAACAGCAATTTCGGCTAATTCTTCCGCCGTCGGGTTGGGATGAACCGCGCAATCAGCAACGACCAGTAAACCGTTTTCTCCGAATTCAGGTTTGTTGGTCAATAACATAAAAGCTCCCGAAACCACAGAGATACCCGGTTCTGTCTTTACAATCTGGAAAGCCGGACGTAAAACATCCCCTGTTGCATTGATTGCCCCGGCTACCTCACCGTCAGCATCTCCGCTTTTTATCATGAGAGTAGCGAGATAGAGCGGGTCAGTTACCAATTTTAAAGCTTGTTCTTTTGTCATCCCCTTACTCTTGCGCAATTCTACTAGCAAGTCCGCATAAGTTTCTTTTTTAGCATGGGAAGCCGGATCAATGGTAGTGGCTTTCGTGATATTTTTTAAACCCAGTTTTTCTGCCTGTTCCCGGATTTCTTCCGGTTTACCCAACAGAATGAGCTGAGCGATTCCTTCGGATAAAATAACTTCAGCAGCTTTCAGGGTACGTTCTTCAGTTCCTTCCGGAAGTACGATTCTTTTGCTGTACTTTTTAGCGTTTGATTTGATTTGATCTAAGAGTTCCATATCGTGTGCATTTAATATTAATTTCAAAAGAAAAGTTGTCCCTCTTCCCGGAACAACCCCACGTTCTAAACGGATTTATTTTTAGTATTTACAAAAGACTGAAGAACGGATTACCATCTTACTCCTTCATTTCTGCTTTTCTCTAAAGCGAAACAAATTTATATAAAAAAATTAAATTAACAGAAGTTTATTTCTGAATTTCTAAAAGTTCTGTCATTCCGGACAATTTGACACGAATCGTATTTCAGTTTTCCAATTTAAAGCGCAGGCGCAGGACGCCGTTTTCATAATTTGTACTTATGATTTTAAAATTTCCGATTTCTGACGTATTACCGACATGTTGCCCGATACAGGCACATATATCGTAATCACCTATTTTTACAATGCGCAGCGTTTCACTGGCTTCCTGCGGTAATTTACTCAAATCTACGCATTCCGGAACCCGGGCACGGCTTACAAATTCAATATGTACCGGTAAATGCATCCGGATCACTTCATTTACCTGCTCTTCAATCAGCTGAATTTGCCCGGGAGTGGGAGCTGTATCTAAAAGATAATCGCATTTTGATTTTTTCCGTTCAATATGTGCATTGCGGGAACGGGGACAGCCGAATAAGCGTATCATCGTCTGATTGAGGATATGTTCGGCCGTATGCATGGGCGGATACTCCTGTTTATTATGGGTATTTAAAATATTTTCTTCCATAGTGTGCTGATAAATTTTTATTTTTAATGGTCAAACATTCTTTAGAATCATTTAGGATTTGTTTTTCCAGTTCCGGTAAAGCAAAGTATCGTCGGTGTCCGGTCTGAAATAACCGAACCTTTTTTCTGTTGTTATCAGATGATTTGCCTCTAGCTGACAGGAATAAGAACAGAATAAACAGATAAAAATGATTTTAATCCATTTGTGTTTATTGATCTTATTCTGATCACTTATTCGTTTAGTTCTTGTCCGGAATATATCTTTATTTTGTGTAAAAATAATCTATATTTTAACAGTATACAAATTTCAGTTTACTCAAATCTTTAAAGAATTCCTCTTTTAATTGTTTTGAGCCATTTTCCTTTAGCAAAAGAATAAGGCAAACGGGAATCATTCTTTTTTCGGACAGACGGATTTTACAGGCTATGCAAATATCGGTACGAAATATTCAGAAGAGTAAAATAGTGAAAGCTGGTACCGATACGTTTTTTCCTTCCGGATGCAGAGATGATTCCATTAATTCGGCTTGTTAAATTGGGGGAATATTGTTTTTTAATTACCTTTGGCTTCCGAAAGAAGAATAAAAACCGGTAAACAGGTTTAAAGTCTAATTGATTTTGTTTAAATAAAACTGTTATTTATGAAACTATTAGAAGGAAAGACTGCTCTTATTACAGGTGCCTCCAGGGGGATCGGTAAAGCAGTAGCATTGGCATTTGCTAAACAAGGTGCTAATGTTGCATTCACAGATTTACGATACGACGAAGGAGCACAGGCTACAGAAAAGGAAATTGCTGATTGTGGCGTGAAAGCAAAAATGTATGCTTCCAATGCTGCGGATTTTGCTGCAACTGCTGCAACTGTCGAAGAAGTTGTCAAAGAATTCGGAAGAATTGATATTTTAGTGAATAATGCCGGTATTACCAAGGACACTTTGTTGATGAGGATGACTGAAGAACAGTGGGATGCCGTCATTAATGTAAATTTGAAATCCGTATTCAATTTTACTAAAACTGTTTCTGCAGTAATGCTGAAGCAAAAATACGGTTCCATTATCAGTATGAGTTCCGTAGTCGGGGTAAGCGGAAATGCCGGCCAGGCTAATTATGCCGCTTCCAAAGCTGGTATTATCGGTTTTACAAAAAGCGTAGCTAAAGAATTGGGTTCCCGGAATATCCGGGCAAATGCTGTGGCTCCAGGCTTTATTATTACTGATATGACGGCCCAACTGCCTGAAGAGGTAAGAAAAGAATGGGCTGCCAAAATTCCGTTGAGAAGAGGAGGTACACCGGAGGACATTGCAGACGTATGTTTGTTCCTGGCTTCTGATTTGTCCAGGTATGTCACCGGACAGGTGATACATGTATGCGGAGGAATGAATATGTAATTTGTTTCCGACGGAACTATCTCAAAAGTGGATTGTGAATTGTTTTTAAATAAAAACAGCTTCTGCTTTTGAGATTTTTTTTATTTGAAAAAGGAATAAATTCAACGGACTGAGAATACCCCTGCCACCGGGAGAGTGCTATGTAATTTTTCATACGGGACGAATAAGGCGAACAAAAATTAGTGATAAATGATGCGGTGTTACTATGGTGTTGAAAACCGAACGGCTGGAGATAACGCTTTTAACTCCAAGCCAATTAAAACTATGGATTGAGGATATACCTGCACTTAATAAAGAATTGAACTGCACTTATAAGGGAGAGCCTATGGAAGGCTTTTTCCTTGAAATAGTAAAAAAGCAGCTCAGAAAAGCACAAACTCATCCCACAAATTACTTGTTTTATAGCTTTTTTTTCCTGATTCGCAAAACGGATAGAGTCGTTGTCGGTTCAGCTGATTTTAAAAATCTGCCAAACAAAAACGGGGAAGTTGAGATCGGTTATGGTTTGGGTAAAACGTTTGAACATAAGGGCTACATGACAGAAGCTGTAAAAGCCATATGTGAATTTGCCGTAATGCAGAGCAACGTTTTCAATGTCATTGCAGAAACCGAAGCAGAAGGTTTTGCCTCTCAAAGAATTTTGGAGCGTTGCGGCTTTAAAAAGTATAAGCAGGCCGAAACGATCTGGTGGAGGTTATGAGAATCTTGCTGTTTGCTTTTTCTGCCGGCCCGGAATCCGAGAAGAGAGCTTGTTTTATTTCTTTCGTTTTATTCTCATTTTGCTTTCCGCATAAACTTTTAACTATAACCTTTTTATACTGAATCGCTCTATCTTTCAGTTTTTATCCCTATATTTGTTTCGTATAGTCTTTTAAACAGGGGGAAGAAGGAGAAAAGGGATTTTTATATACTATTGAAATTCCTGGAAAAAAGGTCTCTTTATCTGTAAAACTTTAACTTGAAGATATGCATAAAATAACTTCTGTTCGCTTTGTCCGCCGTTTTTTTTACGGCTTTATATTATTTTTTACAGGGATGTGTTGTGCATGTAGTAGTTATCGAACATTTGAGGTCGAAATATTATCGCCGGCTAAAATTACGCTTCCTGAAGGAGGGAAGATTGGTTTTTTGGACCGGCAGGTAAGCCGGACTGCAGACACTGCTTTTGTATTATATAATTATCCTGGCATTTTTCCCCTCGAATTGTCCGTTTTATTTTTTTCCGGCCTTCAGGATGCTTATAAAGATATACAGGAAGGAGATACCATTCCGGGACTTTTCGATAAATTCCGGACATATTTACCGGCTCAGGATGCTATTCCGGATCCTTTGGGAAAAGAAAAAGTCAGAAATATATGTAAGACCTATCAATTGGATTATCTGGTCGTTTTAGAATTGTATGCCTATAGTGTAAATATGGATTCCCTCAAAGTACGTAACAGATATGTTGTCCGGTTGTATTCCCCTCTGGAAGAGAAGCCATTGGATACTGTGATAATGGGTGAGGACTTGTCCGCTTTTTTAAATGACGATTACGATTTTGTCGCCTATATCCGCGACAAAGCCTGGGAAACCGGATTTACATATGCCCATCGGATTATGCCTTATTGGAATCCGGTGGAACGAAGAATTTATAACGGACAAAAGGTGTTGAGGATGGGAGATATTTTATTGCAGCAAAATAATGCAGAAGAAGCCAGAAGACTTTGGGAAGCTGCTACCCGTTTGTCACCCGGAATCGCTATAAAAGCTTATATAAATCTGGCGTGGTTGTCAGAAAATGCAGGGGATTTTTCCGCAGCACTTGAGACCCTGCAGAAAGCTCAACAGCTAGCTTTATCAGAAAAGATTGCTGCAAAGGACAAAATGTATCTGGATGAATATGCCAAAGTTTTGAAAAAAAGATTGCAAAATTTAAAAGTGATCGAAAACCAGCTGCATTAATTCTTTGGCTGCGGATTCAGAAATAAATAAACCGGACAATGTCAAAATTGAATATATACAAGGCGTCTGCCGGTTCAGGTAAGACGTTTGCCTTAACGCTGGAGTATTTTAAAATTATTTTTTCCTCTCCTCAGGAATTTAAGAACATACTGGCTGTTACTTTTACCAATAAGGCAACGGAGGAAATGAAAACCCGTATAATCGGGGAGTTGCATCTGTTGGCAGAAGGGGAGAAAAGCAGTTACGGCCCTTTACTGCAACAGGAATTCGGATATACAGAAGAACAGCTGAAGAATAAGGCTATCGTTTTACGTACCCTTTTACTACACGATTACGGACGAATAGCAGTAACCACCATCGATCGTTTTTTTCAGAGGATAATCAAATCATTTACCCGCGAGCTGGGAATATTTCCCGGTTATAATGTAGAACTGGACACGGATTTTATTCTGGCACAAGCGACAGATAAAATTATGGTTCAGTTAAAAAAAGACGGAGATCTGCGCAAATGGGTAAGCGAATTGATGGAGACAAATGTAGATGAAGGGAAATCATGGAGTATTAAAGCTAAAATTGCCGATTTGGGAGAGGAGCTTTTTAAAGAAAATTACATGCTCTTTGATAGAAAAGTATTGGATAAATTCAACGATAAAAGTTTTTTGAAAGCCTATCAGCGTTTTCTGCAAAATATTGTGCATACGTATGAAAAAGAATTGACCGGTATTAGTCAAAAAGCAATCGGTATTATTGAGGAAAATCAACTGGAACTGAGAGATTTCCGGAACGGGAAAACGGGATGTGTATCTCATTTTTATAAAATCCGGGAGAAAAAGTTCGACGAATTGACTCAAACTGTCAGAGAAGGTATAGACAATATAGGGTATTGGTATTCAAAAACCTGCAAATCTGAAGTTAAAGAAAAAATTGAACTTATTTTTCCGCAACTTAATCCTTTATTAGGACATTGTGTCCGCCTCTATGACAGTCATTGCAAATGTTATTTATCTGCCCGGCATTTATTAGCCAATCTCTATCAATTAGGGATTCTGAACGATCTTTACCGGAAAGTAAGAGAATATTGTGAAGAAAAAAATCTGATGTTATTGAGTGATACGACCTTTATTCTCAATACGCTGATAGAAGGGAATGATACTTCTTTTTTATTTGAAAAAGTAGGAAATTATTACAAACATCTGATGATAGATGAATTTCAGGATACTTCTTCCATGCAATGGCGAAATTTTCGTCCTATAGTGGTAAATTGCCTGTCAGAAGGAAATAAAGCTTTGATCGTAGGGGACGTGAAACAAAGTATTTATCGTTGGAGAAATGGAGACTGGAGTCTGCTTGCCGGAGGTGTTGAAAAAGAATTCCGGCAATTGGGTACGAAGAATATAGTATTGCAAAACAATTGGCGGAGTACGCGTGAAATTGTCGATTTCAATAACCTGTTTTTTCAGGAAGCTTCGGTAGAACTAAAAAACATATATGACGAATCTGCAGGGGAGGAGAATCCCTGGTCTGCTTCTATTGAAGCGGCTTATGAAAAAGGAGAGCAGAAAGTTCGGAATAAACGGAATGGATATGTAGATATTTTCTTCGGTCCCTCCAAAAAGGAAGAAAATTGTAATGAGGAGATTATGGGTTCTGTAGTGGATATTCTGCTGGATATCTTAGACAGAGGAGGACAGTCAAGGGATATCGTCATTTTGGTTAGAAGTGGAAAAGAGGGAGCTTTTGTCGCCCGGTATTTGATGGAGTACAATAAAACGTCTTTACGGAAAATAAATTTTATCTCGAATGATTCCCTTTATGTCTGGACTTCTCCTTATGTAAAATTCTTAATATCCGTATTGCGCTATATTGTAGAGCCTTTCGATCCTGTAAATAAAGCAAATCTCCTGTATTTTTACTACTCATTTGTCAAAATTCAACCGGAAGAGGAACTGGATCGTATTTTTAAAGCGGTAGAGGAAGATAATTTATTTCATTTTTTACAAACGGATTTCGATATCAATACGGGTAAAATAATGTCCTATTCTCTTTATGAAACGGTCGAAGCCATAATTGATAAATTTTCTCTAAAGAATAGGAGAGAAGAAATTCCTTATTTAATCGCTTTTCAGGATATTGTATTTGACTATGAAGCGAATAATTCCAACAATATAAATTTATTCCTGGAATGGTGGGAAAAAGAACAGGCAAAGAGAGTATTGACGACTTCGGAGGAATCGAATGCTGTCCGTATACTGACCATACACAAATCCAAAGGACTGGAATTTGAATATGTAATACTTCCTTTTTGCAGCTGGGAGCTCGATAGTACGCGGCCAGTCAGGAGAATTTGGTGTACAAATCACGAGAAAGGATTTGATATACTGGAATATGCTCCTTTAAATTATTCTTCGAAACTGGCAGATACCTTTTTTAAAGAAAGTTATTTTGACGAGCATTTGAAAGCGTTTGTAGACAATCTTAATTTGTTATATGTGGCATTGACACGTGCCAAAAAAGAACTTTATGTCCGTCCTTATACACCTAAAATCAACAAAGACGGAAGTGTATCCCTTGCAGATATAGGCGCTTTTATTTACCGGGTACTGGGAAAGTTGAAAGAAAATCAAAATCCTTTTTTCTTTCAGGACGGAAGTATAAATGTCCGGTATGGTAAGAAAGAAAGAATTGCTGAGAAAGGAAAGGAAAGCAAACCTCTGAGCTTGGAAAATTATCCGGTATACGATCCGGAAGAAAGAATTTGTGTAAAATATAAATTTATAGATTATACTTCCCCCGAACGTCCGGAATTATTGCCGGTAGATGAGGGAAAATTGTTGCACGAGATTTTTAAATCTATTCAGTATAGCGGGGATGTGGAAAAAGCTGTCAAAGAAGCTTATCTTTCCGGATTTATTTTGAAAAAGGAAAGAGAGGTATTTTGTCAGAAGATCCGTTCTTACATCGACAAACCGGAGGTAAAAGAATGGTTTGATCCCAAATATAAAGTGATAAACGAACGGAACATTCTTTTTCATTCGGGTTCCCGTTTAAGGCCGGACCGTGTTCTTTTAGACGGAAATACGGTGTATGTAATTGATTATAAATTCGGAATAAAAGAGGATAAGAGCTATCTCCAGCAAATTCATTATTATTGTTCTGCTTTACGGCAGATGGGTTATAAAAAAGTGAAGGGATATATCTGGTATGTAAATCTGGAGAAAATAGTGGAAACAGCGTAAAAGGAAAGAGGACGAAATAAGTGATTTCTATCGCTCTTTCCCTTTTAATAAGATCAATATTTTCTTTCAGAACGGAAGCCCCGGTTATTAAAATTACCCCGGTTATTATTATTTCTCGGACGGTCTGTTCTCGGTTTGGCAACATTTACATTGATTACTTTACCGTCGTATTCTACCTGATTTAATTCGTCGATGGCTTTCTGTCCTTCTATATCATCCGGCATTTCAACAAATCCGAAACCTCTGGATCTGCCACTTTCTCTATCCATAATTACTTTTGCTGAAGAGATTTCTCCATATTCTCCGAATAAATCTCTTAAATCGCTGTCATTTACAGCATAACTCAAATTTGAAACATAAATGTTCATTTCACTAAAAAATTTTGATTAATAAAAATATAGATGAGTTTGAAAGCTAGAAGGAAAGTCTGCTTAACGATACATTAAAAATGAAGGCAAGAACTTTAATACAAACTAATTCAATTCTCAAATACACCACAAAGGTAGGATAATAATGGGGAATAAAAAAAATTCTGCTTTATTATTAATCAAAATTATTTAAAAATAAAAAAGAAAATATTTAAAACCGGAATATTCTTTCACCATAGCCTGTATTTCGACTTTTCAAGCCGGTATAAAAAAGTATTTGTTTTTTTTCTTTGATTTTTGATTACAATTCGCAACTTTTGTAATCAAATTAATTTAATTTTTAAACAACAGCGAAGATATGGCTTATAAAATTTTAGCGATTAATCCGGGGTCAACTTCGACCAAGATCGCGATTTTTGAAGACGAACAACAGGTTTTTGTTAAGACGATCCGTCATTCTGCAGCGGAAATCGGGAGTTTTTCCACTATTGCTTCTCAGTTCAGTTACCGTAAAGATATTATTCTTTCTACTTTAAAAGAAGCCGGTATTGCTCTTACAGAAATCAATGCAATCGTTGGAAGGGGAGGACTAATTAAACCGATCGAGTCCGGAATTTACGAAGTAAATGCTGAAATGATACGGGATTTAGAAGTCCCTGTAATGGGAGAACATGCATCGAATCTGGGAGGATTAATAGCGCACGACATAGCTCAAAGTTTACAAAACGGGGCCAAAGCTTATATTGCAGACCCTGTAGTTGTAGACGAACTACAGCCTCTTGCCCGTCTTAGCGGACATCCTCTTTTACCGAGAGTTTCCATTTTTCACGCTTTAAATCAAAAAGCCATTGCCCGTACTTACGCTGCGGAAGTGGGCAAAAAATATGAAGAGTTAAATCTGATTGTCGCCCATATGGGAGGAGGAATTTCTGTCAGTGCCCATTGTAAAGGAAAAGTGATTGATACTAATAATGCATTGGATGGGGACGGTCCTTTTTCTCCGGAACGTTCCGGAGGACTTCCAACAGGAGCGTTGGTTGAATTGTGCTATAGCGGTAAATCCAAAGGGGAAGTAAAGAAAATATTGAAAGGAGAAGGGGGTGTAGTAGCTTATTTGGGGACCAATGATATGCGAATGGTAGAGGAAAAAGCCGTTACGGATGCCCGTTATGCTATGATTCAGGAAGGAATGTGTTATCAGGTAGCCAAAGAAATAGGCGCTATGGCTGCTGTATTGAAAGGGAAGGTAGATGCGGTCCTGCTCACGGGAGGCATTGCATACGGAAAGCCTGTGACCGATTATATTACAGATATGATCCAGTTTATAGCTCCCGTAAAGATTTATCCCGGGGAAGACGAAATGCGGGCTCTGGCCTTAAACGGCTTGATGGTGCTCAGGGGACAATTACATTCTAAATTATACAAATAAATCCATTCAAAAGTTCAAATGTCCGGAAAGAGTTATTTCTGCAGGAACATTTGAACTTTTGTCATTTGCTGTGAGAAAGGAGATATTTTTTTATTTCCCGGCATAAAGCCGGAAAATAGCGTTCCGGATGCAGTATAGCTTCTGTTGCAGAAGGGGCGTGGGAAACAAGTTCAAAAATCTGATCGAAACCTTTCATTCCGGTTTCAGCAGAACCGCATACAGCCAGCACATTTATTCCTTGTCGTCTGCATATTTTTGCGATTACGCCGGGGATTTTCCCGTAGAGGGATTGCTGGTCGATATGCCCTTCACCTGTAATTACCCATTTAGATTGCGTGAGCAATCGGTTGAAACCGGAATAATGCAGATAGAATTCAGAACCTGAAACCAGTTCAGCATTTAACAGGGCGGCAAAAGCTGCTGCAATTCCTCCGGCCGCACCCCCGTGTTTCAGGCCTGATATTTCTTTCCCTGAACTTTCCGAAAGGAGAGAAGCATATTTTTCAAGTTTGTGGTCCAATAAGCTGATCTGTTCGGCGGATGCACCCTTTTGGGGACCGAATACAGCAGCTGCCCCGCGGGGACCGCATAAAACCGTATCTACATCGCACAAGACAGTAAAAACAATATTTTTAAACTTTTCCTTTAAATAATCGGAATGAATGCTTTCTATTTCAAGGATAGGATTGGAATAGTAATCAGATGATTTAATTTCCTGCAATCCCATTTCCTGCAAAGCTCCGCTGCCGCCGTCAATGCTTGCACTTCCTCCTACACAAAGCCATATCTTACGTACTCCGTTCTCCAGGGCGTGGTTGACTGTCCTGCCGAGTCCTGCCGTATGGGCCTGATATACGTTGTATTCACTTTTGTGTAAAAGTTTTAAACCACATATCGAAGCCAATTCAATGATAGCCAAGTCTCCGGTCCGGTAATAAAAAGTATCGTGAAGGCGTCCGATCGCGTCCTGGGCCTGTATCGGAACAGGGGTCGCTTTCAGATAGGAAGCAAGTATAGCCGCTGTACCGTCCCCTCCATCTCCTGCAGGAAGAGAATACAGCGTATAGCCGGACAATCCGTGAACGAGTTGTGAACAGACTTCAAAAGCATCCAAGCTCCCTTTAAAAGCATTCGGAGCAAGCAGGATTCCGGTATGATTGTCAGAAGTATTCAATTTATTGGGATACTAAAAAACGACGGGGTTCGTAATGTTGCAATTCAAATAAATTCTTTTCCGGCCATTCCGCCACTTTTTTCAAAGCATTCGTAACCATTTGGTTGATATAAGAAGGGAAACGGGGTCCTTTCCAGTTACTGGTATTGGTGATGAATGCCCAAGCGTATCCGTCGGCTTGCTTTTTTAACAAAACACTGGTACCGGAGAGCGTACCGCTTCTCCACCATTCCCCCTTCGGAGTAACATGCATCCAGCCAATGGGAAGAGCATCTGCTGCATAGGTAGTCATTTGGGCTATCGTTTCCGGCCGTAAAATATCCGGTAGAGCAGGGTCTCCGTCGATTGCGGAAAGGAAACGCAGCAATTCACTCGCCGATGTTACCCAGCCTCCGGCCCCGTAAAGACCTGCTATATTGTTTCCTCCGTAATATTTGGGAACAAGTTGCCCGCTTCCGTTACAAGCCGGAATCATCTCAGGAGTAGAAGACTCATAATACCGGACTTCATGCGGCAAACGGTCTTCGTAAAGGTTATTTCCAAGATGCATGTCGTAACAACCGGCCGGTTGCAGAACATGAGTGCGTATATACTCTTCATATTCCATACCGCTTGCTTTTTCAATGACTTTTGTCAATATGCCATATCCGATATTGGAATAAAGAGTAGATGTACCCGGAGCATAATGTAAACGCCGTTTCAATACATATTGAATAACTGTTGTCAAATCTGCAGGAGCAGGAACGTCCATTTTACGGGCAATTTCCAAAGGGGAAAACATAGGATCCCCGTAGGCACCTGAAAAACCTGCCTGGTGACGAAGTAAATGATCAACCGTAATTTTCTTTACCTTTTTATCTTTTATATTCAAAAAAATACTGTCTTTTAAAATCCCTTCCGGACCGAAAACACGGTCGCTTAACTGCAGTTTTCCTTCTTCCTGTAATTTCATGATCCCGACTGCTGTAATGAGTTTGGAAACAGAAGCAATCCGGAAAATATGCTGAACATCTGTCCTGATACCGGCTTCTTCATCAGCATAGCCATAGCCCTTACTGTAAATGAGTTTCCCGTCTTTCATCAAAGCGAAAGAAGCTCCTTTAATCGACCAGGATCGCATGAAACGTTCTATGCTCCGGTCTATTTTTTCACTTTCAGGAAAATCAGAATCCCGGTTGCAAATTACTTTACCAATAGGGAAAATATTTAAGGGAATCTTAAAACGCGCAGCGTTTGTCATGAGTAAAGTGCTGTCATCCCGAAGAGGAGTTCCCCCGGCGAAATTAATCTCCCAGGGTTTGGTAAACAGAATAATAAATATAACGATCGTTAAAACAATATACTTCATTACAAAACTAAATTTCTTATAATTGCTTCCACCGCACGTCTCCAAATGCAAATTATAAGATATGCATAGATATGATTTGCAATATTATAGAAAAGATATTTTAAAAAAAAACTTTTAATCTCAAAAAACACTAAAAAAGCTTATCCAACAGAGCGAAATATAAATCCATAATTTCCCTTAAACGATTGTTCCGGGTATCGAAAATAAACTCGTCCATTTTCCGGACCGGTAAGACCAAAGGAGAAGTACCCGTGATAAAAGCCGACTCGTAATTTCTTAATTCATCATACGGAATCCTTTTTTCCAGAACCGGGATCTGATGTTTATTACAAATATCAAAAACCCTTTTTCTGGCTGTTCCCGGCAAAACGTAAGGAGTCGGAGCCGTATAAAGTACTCCTTCATTAATAAAAAATATATTGGAACGGGATCCTTCAGTGACACACCCGTCTTTATCTTTCAAAATAATCTCGTAAACCCGGTATTTTTGTAAAAGTTGATCCGTCCGTGTACGTAAATCGGTATTGATGTATTTTATTTCCGGATTATTCCGGATTGCTTCACAGGTAATCGTATCTACTCCGTTTCTGTAATTTTCTTCCGTAGGATAATGGTGGGGGATCTGGTACATATACTCATCCCATTTTCCGTCTGAAAGATGCAGCACATATTTTATATTCCCTTCTTCAATATGTTCTGACTGAACCAGGCGGTTCAGTTTGTCCTCAATACAGAGTTCCCGGATATCGATGTCAATATTTGATTTTTTAATGGAATTACTTAATCTTAATAAATTATCCTTTAAGAAGATAGCATGTCCTTTAAAAATACGGATCACTTCGTATATACTAAACCCTTTTTTAAACCGGGATTCTGAAAAATCTGCTTTGTGAATAATCTGATTGTTTACTAAAATCATGGTGTCAATTTTTTACAAAATTACAAAAATGTATCTTCGGATGTTCTCCTGCCTCTGTGAAAGTTTTTCTTTTTCTTATACAAGCTTTTTCAATAATTTGAACTAAATTTGGCTCAGTTATGGAAAATAAAGGGTTGATTGAAAAAACAGAGACTTTTTTGCAGGAAGTCGTTATAGCTGAATTGGGGAAGTTACAGGAAGCCGGACTTTCCTATATGCAGTTTGTATTAATGGGGCAGGCAATAGAGGTGTTAGGAGGATTTCTGGACCAGAAACCGATGAAAGCGAAAGGTCAGGCAGCCAGACGGTTTGCTGCCTGTGTAAAATATTTGTTGGGAGGACGTTATCGTTTATTAAACGAAAACGATTATCTCTATCAGACTTTACGGAACCAGATGACACATACTTTTATTCCCGGAAGCCGGTTACTTTTGCTCAATGAAAGAGAAAATACAGCAGAATATCAGCATCTGGCGCTGAAAGAAGGACGATTGGTGATGATTTCCGGGGTATTCTACAGGGATATTTGCCGTGCCTGTGAAAGACTGCTTTTATTATTGAAAGAAGGACAATTAAAGCCTAAAACTATTGCATTCGGGGATGATGAATAAAAGAATTGTACTGATCGGAGCCGGAAATGTCGCTCATCATTTAGCACCCGCTTTATTGAAAGCCGGGTTAAATCTGTGTCAGATTTATAGCCGTACTCTCGAATCTGCCCGGGAACTGGGCAAAAAAACGGGAATTACCTATACTTCTGATACCTTCGCAGTATATCCCGATGGAAATATTTATATATTTTGTGTAAATGATGATTCTTTATTAACTGTGTACAAGAGCTTAAGGATTAATGAAAATGCATTAGTTTTACACACTTCCGGAAGTGTATCTATCGATATTTTTAGACCTTACGCCCGGAATTACGGGGTTTTGTATCCCCTACAAACTTTTTCCAAAACCAGGAACCTGGATTTTAGGGAGATTCCACTTTGTATTGAGGCTTCGGACCGGGAGGTTTTAAAAACACTGGTTCTGTTGGGCAGTAAACTTTCTTCCAGGGTTTACGAAATCAATTCAGAGAAACGTCAGAAACTTCATTTGGCAGCTGTTTTTGCCAATAATTTTACAAATCATTTGTATCATATTGCAGGGAAAATATTGGAAAAAGAGGATTTGGATTTCAATTTATTGAGACCATTAATTTTTGAAACGGCCCATAAAATCATGCTATTGACTCCCGAAGAAGCGCAGACGGGACCTGGCAGAAGGGGAGATAATACGATCCTGCATTTACATAAGAATATGCTGAAAGACAACCGGAATATGCAATCGATATATGCGTTATTATCGCAATCCATACAGGATGTTTATTCCAAAAAAGAAAAAAAAGAGGAAACCCGGACAGATGCTCCTATGTGGACATTGTGGTAAACTAGAGAGAACAATTAAATATAATAAAATGGCGTTTTTCAAAGAAGAATTAAAAAAAATACGTGCTTTTGTATTCGACGTGGACGGGGTGTTGTCCCGTCAGGAAGTGAGTCTTTCAACAGAAGGGGAACTTATCCGGACTTCCTGTGCAAAAGATGGTTATGCCTTGATGTATAGCGGTAAAAAAGGATATATTTTAGCCATTATTTCCGGAGGCGGTTCTCCGGGTTTAGAAGAGAGATTCAAAAAATTGGGAATAAAAGATATCTATCTGAGGATTGAAAATAAGGTTGAAGCTTTGGAAGAACTGATTTCCAAATACGATTTGAAAGCGGAAGAAATTATGTATATGGGGGATGATATACCTGACTATAATGTAATGACCCGGGTAGGACTTCCGGTATGTCCGGCTGATGCCTGTGAAGAAATCAAAGCAATTTCAAAATACATATCCGATCTGAACGGAGGTATGGGATGCGTAAGGGATGTTATTTCGCAGGTTTTGAAAGCCAGGGGAGACTGGATGGACACAAGTTGCTATGTCAAAAGCATGTAGTTTCAAAAGGGATAAAGAAATGGTGTGATGAATTAATACATTTATATATAGATTTTTATATATGATTATTTAATTCTTTAGTGCAATAAAATATGCTTGAAATTTTAAGACTGATACGGGTCCGTACCCTTATTTTTACCCTATTTGTGATGTATATGGTAAGGTTTTTTGTCCTGAGACCTTTACTGATAAAAAATGGTTTCTGTTTACAAATGCCTGAAGAAATATTTTTCCTGTTGGTCCTGTCTGTCTGTTGTTTGGTGGCAGCCGCTTATGTGATCAATGATTATTTTGATACCCGTACGGACCGGATATCCGGTGTAAAAGTTGTGATTGTCGGACGGCATATAACCAGAAGAACAGCTATTATTTTGCATGCTATACTGAATATAACAGCTATTGTTTTGGCTTTTTATGTGAGTTTAGGGGTGGGAAAATGGAAAATCAGCCTGCTGTTTTTTCTGATTTCAGGTGTGTTGTGGTTCTATTCCAGTTGTTATAAAAAATATCTTCTGCTGGGAAATGTGATTGTTGCTGTTTTGGTAGGACTTATTCCTTTAAGCGTAGTCGTATTTGAAATTCCTTTATTGGAAAAAGCTTATATGCAAATGGCATTTTCTCCGGACTTTACATTTTTGTATAAGTGGGTACTTGGCTTTTCTATTTTTCTGATAGTGAACACATTTATTTATGAGATAAATAAAGATAATTATACGATGAGCGGAGACATAGAAAAAGGAATAGTAACTGTTCCGCTGAAGTGGGGTAGAAAAACGGCACGCTATCTGATGGGAACAATTGTCGGAATATGTATGCTCAGTGTCATTCTGCTGGATTTGAAAGTATTTCCTCATTCTGCATATACGCTTACCTATATTCTTCTGGCTATAGAATTACCGTATTTATTTTATTTGTATCATATCATAAACTCCCGGAGTAAACGTATGCTGCAATTGGGAACGATCCGTTTCATCATGGTTGCAGGGATTGCTTTTGCTTTTATTATTAATTGTGTACTGAAAACTACATCTATCCTTTAAATTATGGTTTATAAATTAATTTTGGCATCTTCATCTCCCAGACGGCAGCAATTAATGCGGGCTGCCGGATTACAATTCGAAGTCCGCTGTAAAGAAGTAGAAGAAATTTATCCTTCTGAGCTGGAAGTTGAAAATATTCCCCTGTATTTAGCCAGATTGAAGGCTTCTGCTTTCCGGGGCGAGCAGGCAAAAGATGAACTGTTGATAACGGCAGATACCATTGTATGCATTCACAACAAGAAAGTGGGAAAACCCCGGGACAAAGCAGATGCCATCCGTATATTAGAAGAATTATCAGGAAATAAACATACTGTCATCACAGGAGTATGTCTGACTACTTTAGACGAACAAAAGTGTTTTTCCGTTTCTACAGATGTGTATTTCCGTACATTGACGCGGGAAGAAATCGAATATTATGTAGAGGTTTATAAACCTTATGATAAGGCCGGAGCTTATGGAATCCAGGAATGGATTGGTTACATCGGAATAGAACGCATAGAAGGTTCGTTTTATAACGTAATGGGACTTCCGGTACAAACATTATATTGTCAATTGAAAAATTTGGGTATGACATTTTTAGCTGAATGTTCCGGAAAACAGGGAATTGAATAAATTAAATCTGATAAATAAAAATTATTTATGAAAAAACTGATCTTACTATTTTTGGCCGGGCTGATGTTTCCGCCCTTTTGCCAAGCAGACGAAGGCATGTGGATCCCTCTGTTGTTGAAAAAATACAATATAGAAGACATGCAGAAAAAGGGATTTAAATTGACAGCAGAAGATGTTTACAATATCAATCAGGCATCTTTAAAAGATGCTGTCGTCGGATTGGGACGGGAAGGCCAGCCGTTTCATCATTTTTGTACCGGGAATCTAGTAAGTGGGGAAGGATTGTTAATCACCAACCACCATTGTGCTTTTGGTATGATTCAAGCTCATTCTTCTTTGGAACATAATTATCTGAGAGATGGTTTCTGGGCCCGGAATAAAAGTGAAGAACTGCCTAATCCCGGCATTACGGCTTCTGTTTTAGTGAGGATGGAAGATGTAACGGATCAAATAAACGCCGTACTGAAAGAAGGGATGAGTGAAACGGAAAGAAAAAAAGCCATACAGGAAGAAAGCCTTCGCTTAGAAATGCAAGCAGTGGCTGGTACGGATTTGTCCGCTAATATAAAACCTTATTTTAACGGAAATCAATTTTTTATGTCGGTATATCGTATTTATAAAGACGTTCGTTTAGTGGGTGCCCCTCCTTCAGCTATCGGTAAATTCGGCGGAGATACGGACAATTGGATGTGGCCCCGGCATACGGGAGATTTTTCGGTATTGAGAATATATGCCGGAGCCAACAATGAACCGGCCGGATATGCTGCACAGAACAAGCCCTATCAGCCCGCTACATTCTTTAAAGTATCTGCAGGGGGATTGGAAAAGGGAGATTTTACCATGGTATTCGGATATCCGGGAACGACGGTTGAATATTTACCTTCTTATGCTATAGCCCAGTTAGTTGACATAGAGAACCCGCATAAAATAGCGATTCGGACAGCTATTCTGGAAATTATGAATGCAGCTATGAATTCTGATGAAGCTCTGCGGATCAAATATGCGGCCAAAGCTGCCAGCGTCGCTAATTCATGGAAGAGGTGGCAAGGAGAAAATAAAGGATTAAAGCGCTTCAATACGATAGAGAATAAACAGCAGCTGGAAAAAGAATTCGGAGCTTGGTCCCAAGGTAAAAACGAATATGAAGGATTATTGAGTGAATACCGGGAACTGTATGAACAACGGAAAGACCTGATACTTGCTTTTGTATACCTGACAGAAGCAGGGAAAAAAGGAGCTGAAATTATTTCTTTTGCCCAATCCCTTTATACGGATGTCCTCGGTTATGAAAAAGCTGAAGATAAGGAAGCTTACAAAGCGAAGTTAAAGAAGAGAGCAGAAGATTTCTTTAAAGATTATGATGCCGGAGTGGATCAGCAGTTACTGGCGGAAATGATGAAATTATACAATTCCAATCTTCCCCAAAGTTGGATTCCCCTTAAAGTAGCCGAAGCGGCTAAATCAGGCAGTTATAAAGAATATGCAGGAAAATTATTTCAGCGTTCTGTCTGCGGGAACCCGGTCAGAACATACGACTTTATTGAAAAACTGAACAAAAAGTCTGCAGAAAAATTAAGAAAAGATCCGGCTTATCAACTAGCCAACTCAATAACAGAATTTAATAAGACCCGGATCCGTCCGGAACTTTCTAAAATTGAGAAAGAACTTACCCGCCTCAACCGGTTGTGGTTGGCCGGTTTAATGGAAATGCAACCGGAGAAAACTTTTTATGCCGATGCAAATTCAACGCTGAGAGTGGCCTACGGACAAATCGGAGGGTATTCGCCTCAGGATGCCGTAGAATATCTATATTATACGACCTTAAAAGGAATTATGGAAAAAGATAATCCCGCTATATATGATTACAATGTACCTCAAAAATTAAGGGATTTGTATAAAGCCCGGGATTTCGGTCCCTATACGCAGAATGGAGAAGTTCCGGTCTGTTTTATAGCTAGTAACCATACTACAGGTGGAAACTCCGGAAGCTGTGTTTTAAATGCAGAGGGATATTTAATCGGCCTCAATTTTGACAGGGCCTGGGACGGAGTAATGTCCGATATGCAATATGATCCGGAAATATGCAGGAACATTGCCGTGGACATTCGCTATGTGCTTTTTATCATGGATAAATTAGCCGGTGCCAGTCACTTAATGGAGGAAATGGAGATAATGTGGTAATCCGGATAGGATTTACGATTTTGTTTTCAGAACACTATCGTAAATCCTGTTTCCGTTTTTTATTCTTTGCAAAGCATTCTCTTTTCTACTTTTTCCCAATCTACAATATTCCAGAAACTTTCTACATATTTCGCCCTTAAATTCTGTACATCCAGATAATAAGCATGTTCCCATACATCCAAATTTAAAATTGGTTTTTTGCCTTGAATAAGCGGATTTTCTGCATTTTTTGTCTGTACAATTTCCAATTTTCCATTTTCTCCGGCAATCAACCAGGCATAACCGGACCCAAACAGGGACACAGCGGCTTCTGAAAATTTCTTTTTAAAATCTTCCAAACTTCCGAAACTCTCTTCTATTTTTTCATTCAATTTTTTAGGAAGTTCTGCTTTCCCTTCTTTAGCCGGCCGAAGAGCTTCGAATTGAAAATAATGGTTGAATACCTGAGCCGAGTTATTGAATAATTTGCCGGAAGAATTCAACATGATTTCCTCTATCGTCCTATCTGCGAACTCCGTGTCTGCAATCAGCTTATTGGTATTTTCGATATACCCCAGCAGGTGTTTTCCATAATGGAACTGAACGGTTTGTTTACTCATATAGGGCTCGTAAGCGTCTTCCGGGTATAAAGGGGGTAATAACCGGAATTGATTATTCTGATCCTTTTCATTTACTTCTTTCGACAAAAGTAATACGCAGCTTGAAATTGATTTTTCCGTTTTCATAGTACTATTTTAAATTAATTCTTCTGGTTTATTCTTTTTCTTTTAAACGCTATTGATATGAGAAAGTTTCTTCTCTTTTATATAGAAGATGTTACCCATAATTATAAGCCCGACTTTATTTATGTTTTATAATAAATGATCAGATTTTTTTAATAGAAACCTATTTGAATTCATAATGTATTCCAGTTCTGTTCCGTCATCCGAAATTTCATTATTCAGTTTTTTATATGTACTTTTACCTTCAAAAGTATAAAATTCGTCCGTTATGAAAAATACGTTTTTGAGTTTGAGAATATTCTTAGGAGTTATTTTAACCGTTTTGCTCACAGCTTGTCAGAAACAGGAATCTGCAGTTCCTTATTACCAGATCATTCCGGAAGAGGCGTACAATGTCTTTTCTGTAAAGGTAAATCAGATCGTGGAAAAAGCGGGGGGAGATCAAAATATAGTCTCATTCCTGGCCTTGTTTCAGAAACAACTGGATCAGGATATTGCCAGACAGCTGGAAATAATATTGAAAAACGGACGGGAATACGGATTAAATCTGGAAGAAAACCTTTATATTTTTTCAGAATCTCTGGCTGGCCGTATCGGGGTGGTTGCAAAAGTTTCTGAGTATACTAAAACTGAAAAAGCTTTAAAAGATTTGGGATTTACGGTAGAAACGGATGCAAAGGGTTATCGGCATGCTGTTTTAAATCAACGTTTGGTGTGTTATTTCAATGAGTCTGTATTATTGTGTATAACTACTTTGAAAGGGGTTTCAGATATTGACAGTTATGCTGCCGGTTTAATGAATTTATCTCCCGAAAACAGCCTGAGCCGGCAGGAAGGGTTTGCAAAACTACGCTCCTCGGCAGAGGATATCGCTTTTCTGACGAAAAACCAGTTAGCAGGAGAAGATTATATGTTGTTTTCCCCGGAAATAAATCTTTCCAAGGTCGAAATATTAGGCGGGATACATTTTGAAAAGGGCTTGATAAATGCCTATTGTTCTTATTTCACTACGGACCGCAGTGTGCAGGATCAACTGTCGGAAAAATATAAATTCCTAAGAAAAGAAAAAAACGTTTTAGCAGATCTCTATCCGGCTTCTGCTCTATTGTATATGTCGACAAACCTGAACGGACCGAAAATCGCAGAAAATGTAGATAAATGGAACATCCGGAATCAGCAACAGAAAGCAGACTTACAAAAAATGTTGTCGGCTCTGGATGGAGAATGCGCTCTGGGTTATCTGAATATTTCCCCTATCGGAATACCTTCTGTATTGTTGTATGCAGAAGTTGGCAATAATTACCCATTAGAATACATAATTCAGTTAGTTGAAAGGGAATTCGGGAATTTCGTACAAGTAAGAAAGACGGGAAACGATAGGTATGAAATAAATGTTACAATGATGAATATGAATGTTTATACGGGAATAAAAAAGGGCCTTTTTTATATTACCAACGACAATTCAGTTTATAAAAATGTCGGGGAAAAAGTGGCTGATCCCCTGCGCAATTCACCCTATTTTACTCGTCTGGCAAACTCTTATATAGGAGCTTTTATGAATGTAGAATCTATAATAGAGTCCCCTCTTATTCAATTAAGTCTTTCCCAGTGGAAACATGGTGCAGGAACTTTAATTTTACAACTTTTGTCCGAATGCAATAGTATAGAAGTCTGTCAGGAAAGTCCGGAAAAAGCTGTTTTACGTATATATTTGCAGAATAAAGAACAAAACAGTCTGAAAACCCTGCTGGAAGCAGCAAGAAAATAATTTAATTCCGTATTAAATGAAAGAGATTAGCTTATTGCAGGTTATCCCCGAAGTTTTTAGTCAGAGAGAAAAAAAAGATTCCGGAATATGGTATAAAAAGATTTCTTTTACGAAAGGAGAGGTCTGTTTGCTGGAAGCCGTTTCTGGAGCAGGTAAATCTTCGCTTTGCAGTTACCTGTACGGATACAGATCCGATTATCAGGGGACAATATATTTTGACGGGGAAGATATCCGGAATTTTTCGAAAGCACAATGGGCAGAATGGAGGAAAGTATCTTTAGGCATTCTTTTTCAGGAATTACGTCTTTTCCCCGAACTGACCGCCTGGGAAAATATTCTGATAAAAAATAACCTGACCGCTTATAAAACCCCTGAATGGATTGAAAATTGTTTTCATTTACTCGATATAGAAGACAAAAAAAATATTCCTGTAGCCAAATTATCGTTCGGGCAACAGCAAAGAATTGCATTTATCCGGGCTTTATGCCAGCCTTTTGATTTTATTTTATTAGATGAACCTGTCAGTCATTTGGATGTAAATAATAACCGGATTATCGGGGAATTACTCACAAAGGAAATAGAACAACAAGGGGCCGGAGTGATTGTTACTTCAATCGGAAATCCGCTGAATATTCAGTATGATAAAATTTTGCAATTATGAATTTGGTGTGGAAATTATTACGTCAGCACATCAGTAAATCGCAGCTGACGGGTTTTTTTGTTGCGAATCTGGCAGGTATGTTTATTGTATTGCTGTCTGTGCAGGTTTATTCGGACCTTCGCCCGTTATTCAGCGGAGGGGAAAGCTTTCTCAACAAAGATTATCTGATCCTCACCAAGAAAATAAATGCTTACAATTCGCTTGCAGGCAACGGGAGTATTTTTACTCCGGAAGAAATAGAAGAAATCAGGCAACAGTCTTTTGTCAGAAAGGCCAACGGATTTACACCTTCCGGATACGGAGTAACGGCAGGAATAAATATGGGAGGCCGGGGCTTTGCTACCGAAATGTTTTTTGAATCCGTTCCGGACGAATATGTTGATGTCACGACTACCTCCTGGAAATTTGATGCTGCAGAAGGAGTGATCCCGATAATTATTCCCCGGAATTATTTAAATCTTTATAATTTCGGATTTGCCCAGGCCCGGAATCTTCCCAAGCTTTCAGAAAGAGTAATCGGTTCTTTGCGCCTGCAGATAGAACTGAGAGGAAAGGAAAAACGTCAAAATTTCGAAGGACGCATTGTCGGATTTTCCGACCGCCTCAATACCATCCTGGTCCCCCAGCAATTTATGGATTGGGCTAACCGGACTTTTGCTCCGGAAAAACCTGTCGGTTTTTCCAGGTTAATTGTGGAAGCCGGGAATCCGGCGGATCCGCATATTGTTCATTATTTTAAAGGGAAAAATTACGAAACGGAAGACGGAAAACTGGATGCTGGAAAAACCATGTGGTTCCTCAATACACTGACCAGTGCTGTCATTGTAATCGGATTAATTATATGCGCCTTGTCTTTGTATATATTAATGCTGAGTATTTTTCTGCTATTGCAAAAAAACAACGTTAAACTTCAAAATTTAATATTGATTGGCTACCGGACCACTCAAATTGCACGGCCTTATCAAAATCTGACACTGGCCTTGAATGGAGTTGTTTTTTGTATTGCTTTAATTGCCGTTTTTCTGATGCGGTATTACTATATTGGTTGGTTAAAGGAAATCTGGCCCGATTTTGTTCCCGGAAGCAGCGGTTTGTTGTGGGGGATAGGAGTAACTTTGTTTAGTGTGGTCTCTTTACTGAATATAGTTGTCATCCGATCCAAAATAAATAAATTATAGCGAATAGGTCCGACCGGTACATAAACCTGCCGGCTGGGAAATAAAAACCGGGACCAGCGATTCTGCTGAAAAAAGACTTTGGTTAATCCCTCGGAAAGATAAATATTTCCGGGGGATTTTTGGGAAACAGGGAAAGGCAGTGCATCAGACGATTCTGAACGATAATCCGTAGTGGAGAGCCGGCATTCGGAGTGTATAGGGGTGAAGAGAGAATAAAAAGCAGGATAGCGGTGTCGTTTTATTTTTTATCAGTTGGGAAATTCACAACCATTAGGCGAACATCCGGTCAGCTTTTTGAACAGGTAGTTGAAATACTGGATGGAGGGGAAGCCGAGGTCGGTCACGATTTGCTGCAGGGGGAGTTTCAGCGTGGTTAGCCTGCATTTTGCTATTTCGATGCGTTTGATCTGGACGTAATTGTCGTGGGTATGGCCTGTTTTTTGCTTAAGCATGTCGCATAAACAGGCTTCCGACAGGCGAAGACGGTCAGCACAGTACTTAGCATCAGGAAGGCCCCGGGTACGCAGCTGTCCGGTTTCCATATACTGCCGGAGTAAGTGGTCATAAGCAGTAATGGTTTTTTCAACGGCCCATTCCCGGGTGATGAATTGCCTTTCGTAGAAACGTACGGTGTAATCGAGAATGCGGCCGATGTGTCTTGCGAGGATGCAGCTGCTGTACTGATCCCTGGGACGCCGGAGTTCGACGCAGATGTCTTCTATACATTCTACAAGGACATGGGTTTCCGCAACCGATAAATGGAGTGCTTCCTGCGGCTGATAGGCAAAAAAAGTATAGTCGGAGAGATCCTTTTCAGAGGGGGCTTCTTCGAACAGTTCCGGCCGGAAAGCTACAATCCACCGGCAATCTAAGGGATTTTTCATATAGACAGCGGATTGGGACAATCCCGGACGGCAGCAGGTGAGTGTAGCATCGCTGTAATCGTAATAGCGGCGTCCGAACCAGGTTTCGTTTTCGGGAGCACGATTGCGCAACAGGAGGACATAATATCCCTGCATGCAAAGGCCCGGGATGAGGGTACGGGTATCTGTATCTCCGGCAATGTAAAGATCCGGATATGTGCTTTCTTTTTGCATATATTGAATATCTTATATCAGGATTTGCAGATGTACAAAAAGCCGTAACGGTGGTGACCCTTTATGGCTTTTCACACCTTATGCGGTTTGCACTAGCTCTGCATCCGGTATTCGTTAGGAGTCAATCCGACTACTTTTTTGAAGGTGCGGCTGAGATGTTGCGGATACTGGAATCCGAGGTCATAGGCTATTTGTGTCATTGTTTTGCCGGAGGAGAGCAACGCCTGTTTAGCGAGGTCTATTATTTTGTCTTGTATATAATCGGAGGCTGTCTTCCCTGTTTGTTTGCGGATCATGTCGCCGAAATAGTTGGGGGAAAGGAATACTTTGTCGGCAAAGTATTTTACCGAGGGCAATCCTTCTTTTTGCGGAGTGTCTCCCGTGAAATAATCATCAAGTAGTTGTTCGAAACGGGTGATGATGTCTTTGTTGACTTCCCGGCGTGTTTCGAACTGACGTTCGTAGAAACGCATACAGTAGTCGAGCAGCAGGCCGATATTGGCGCAAATCAGGCGGCGGCTGTGTTTGTCGATGGCATGCTGCAATTCGGTTTGTATTTTATGCAGGCCGTCCAGAATGGTTTGTCGTTCTTCTTCTGAAAGGTGGAGTGCTTCGTTGGATTCATAGGAGAAAAAGGAGTAGTTGCGCATCTCTTGACCGAGAGCCGTTCCCCGTATCAGGTCGGGATGGAAAATGAGTCCCTGCACATTGGGCTGCCTATTTTCGAGCATCTCCAGATCGGCGATTTGTCCGGGAGCAAAGCATACAATGGTTCCGTCCTGGTAGTCATAATTTTGGCGGCCGTAGCGGATGTTGCCACATTTAATATTTTTCAGGAACAAGGCATAGACTTCGTATCTGTACCTTGCCCGTAAAGGCCAGGTGGTAGCCTGGGTAAGATCGACCACGCTCACCAAAGGGTGTTTGGTTTCAAGTCCGAAGATTTTGTTGTAGCGGTCTACACTGTCTATTTTAATAATTTCTTCCATAACCTATTATTTTATTGTCCGGATTATTGCGTTCGAATGTTGCCGGCCGGTGGCCCCTCAACATCTGTGTTACAAATATACGGCATTCGTTTTGAAAAATAAGGGGTTGATTATCAGAAACGATGATAGTGGTACAAATATCCGTAAATTGGATACAACCCCTGATTGTGTATGCGCATAATTTTGCAGCAGACAAAAGAAATTCCGCTACAAGCCTGCGTTTTGTATCCGGTGACGAAATAGGGGGCGGTGAATGCAACCGTAAGGGGCGAATGAACGAATGAACGATTGGACATAATTGGAATGAAATATCAATTGAATAAGAGGAATATGAAAATAACCGTTTTAGCAATTGCTGCCTTGTCAGTGTCGGTCGTGAGTTTGCAGGCCCAGTCTGTATATAACGAAAAGGGACAGGCTGCCCCTCCGCCAACACAACCTTTCGGGGCGGAAGCGTTCGAACCGACGGATCACACCGTTATCCGCTGGCTGGGAAACGCCGGATTTTTGGTAAACAGCCGGGGCACCTGCCTGATGGTAGACCCGATGCTGAAAGGCTTTGATATGCCTGTGCTGATAGAATCGCCGATTCTCCCCAAAGATGTTCCCCATTTGGATGCCGTATTGGTTACGCATTGCGATAACGATCATTACAGCATTCCCACCTGTACGGAAATGGCGCCTGCGTGCCGTCAATACCATTCCACCCGTTATGTGGATACGTTGATGCAAAAGCAAGGGTTGCCTTCCTTCGGCCACGGCATTGGCGAAACGTTCCGTGTGGGGCCGGTTTCTGTAACACTGACCCCGGCCTTCCATACTTGGCAGAATGAAATGGAGGAGTTCCGGAAGGTACGCGAATATAAAATGGAAGATTATTGCGGTTTCCTGCTGGATACGCCCGATGGTTTAATCTGGGCACCGGGAGATTCCCGTTTTCTTCCCGAGTTTCTCGAATTACCTGCTCCGGATGTGATCTTTTTTGATTTCTCGGATGATTCGTGGCATATCGGTCTGGAGGGGGCGGTGAAAATAGCCAATGCCTATCCGGATGCACAGCTGTTGCTGTCTCATTGGGGAACAGTGGATGCACCCGGCATGAAGCCGTTCAATCCGGATCCCCGCAGCCTGGAAGGGCTGATTACGAATCCGGAGCGTATTCATGTGCTGGCGCCGGGAGAACCTTTTACACTCAACGGCGGGGTTCATAAAGGGAAAAAAGCAAAGACAGCAGACCAGGAACTTGGCAATCTGGTATTCGAACGGGGCAAAGAGGCTGTTTCCGAACATTATACAGGGAGAATCTATATATCGGGCGTGATCTATAAACCGGACTACGATGTAAACCATTTGATTTTCGAGGCGGGTAGTCATAACGACTGGCACATCCACCCGGATGCGGATCAGGTGATGCTGGAAGGTGAAGGTTATTATCAGGAAGAAGGGAAACCGAAACAACTGGTGCGGAAAGGAGATGTGGTCAATACGCCCGCTAATGTGAAACACTGGCATGGTGCCACTCCCGGCAGCCGCCTGGTGCATTTGTCCATAACAGACCGGACGGACAAAGGACATATCCGGTGGATGGAGGCGGTGACGGCAGAAGCGTATCGCAAACCCATAAATGAATAACAATAATTTATAAACGAGTAAAAGATGAAATTAATCTGTATTTTGAAAAATGTGGTCAAAGGATTACCTGTGGCTGCACTGATATTCGGTATGGCCGCCTGTTCAGATGACAAGGAGGAGCATTTGACCGGAAATCGTTATTCACTGACACTAACGGCTGGTGACGGAGGAAGCGTGTCTTTCGTAGAAAATGAGTATACAGAAGGCGAAGAAGTAACTGTGACAGCCATAAGAAACAAGCGGTTTATTACCCCCTGCCATTGTGCAGGGCAAACCGGTGAAAACGGAGACCCAAAGACCTGGCGAAAATCTCTACAGTAAGCAATTCCGACGTTCAAGCCGTGCTGGGTGACCTCTCAGGCGTGATGCACACCCGTATGTCGCAGGGCAAGAGCGTACACATCAAGGGGCTGGGCTACTTCCGCTACGTGCTGGACACCACAGGCGTCCACGACCATCCTTCTGGTAGTTTACTATTTTGTTTTGTATTGTTCATCTTATACACTTTCGACCAATCTCTTCTTTACTAATTCCCAAGCCTTGCTATTATCATATTCAGCTCCCGGCTTTAATACAGCATGAATATCTTCCATAAATTCCCGGTCAAGTAATTTTTCTTCCATGTTGGCAAGAAACTGCTTCTGAGATGGAGGTTTGCCTACAGAGTACTCCATGTATGTTTTATAACAACTGATGAGTTTTTCCGTATTCACATCTTGGTGAATCATCGCCCAATACAAATCAAACAGATCACGACCTTTGCGACGCTGATATAATGCACGCATTTTTGTTCCCAGTAATTCTTCAAGTTCATATCCTGTCAAATTACATTCACTGGAAAACCATCCGTTCTCAACTTTATATGGGATTTCCTTTAAGCCAAGCACAGTAAAGTGTTCTCGAGTGTTAATCTCTATTTTCAAACGCATATTAATTATCGGCTGTGTGCTTGTATCGAAACGATAAACAATAGTGTTGTTGTGAATATGTTGTTTTACCGTTCGCTTAGTCCCAAGGAATGATAGCCGCTCACGAATTTGTTTTAATATCGGGTTGATCGGTTCTGAATTGATTTGCACTAAATCTATATCTTCCGAATAGCGGACTTGCGGTTGCAAATACAATTTATGCAAAGCAGTGCCACCTCTGAAAGCAAGTGATTTTTTCAGCAGATCGTCAGAAAATATTTCCACCAAAGCCCTGGCAATAACTAAATCTTGCTCTACCTGTGCATCATTTGGCCAAGGAGCAACTGCTTTCCATTCTTCTATATATCGGCGTGGTATCATAAATCGCTTTCTATCTCTATATTTTTAATTACTTTCCATG
>NZ_CALCLB010000010.1:0-159383 GCF_937966165.1 uncultured Odoribacter sp. | reverse complement strand
TCATTTGTTGCCTCCCTCACTACAACTTCCTCTGGTTATCATCGGCAATGGAAGAAATTATAAAAAACAGGTAGAAGAATATGCCTCTGCCCATCAGCTGAACAATCGTTTAATCTGGCTCAATAATCTGAACGACAGCAGTATTCTCCAGGCTTTTTATCAGAACGCCCGGATTTTTATTTACCCTTCCTTTTACGAAGGTTTCGGGCTCCCGGTAACCGAAGCATTGCTGAGTAAAGTCCCGGTTATTACCTCTTCCGTTTCTTCTCTGCCGGAAGCCGGAGGTGCCTATTGCTACTACGTAAATCCTTCCCGTCCGGAAGAAATAGCCGAGGGCATACAAAAAATTTTAGAGGATTCCGCCCTCCGTAATACGCTGACAGAAGGGGGCTTCCAATTTGCCCACAAACAATTTGATCCCCGTTTATTAACTCAAAAAGTCCATGATATTTACCGGGAACTCGTTTCCCTGCGTTCATAAGTGATAAACGAACAGGCAAATTCATTTTTCTCGTCCGGGAAAGTCTCGGTACGGTTTACCTCCGTCCATTCAGCAGTATTCACTTCCGGAATAAAAGTATCCCCTTCCACACGGGTATGCACACGGGTCAGGTATAAACGACCGGCTTTTTCCCAAAGTGCATTATACAATGTACCTCCTCCGATAATAAAAATTTCTTCTTCTGACTTTAAAGTCTCCAAAGCTTCGGAAAGACTGGTATAACATTCACAACCTTCAGCAGCAAATGCAGGATTACGGGTAATAACGACATTCCGACGGTTCGGTAAAGCCCTTCCTATAGACTCAAAAGTCCGGCGTCCCATCACAATAGTATGCCCTGTTGTCAACGTCTTAAAATGCCTGAGATCAACAGGTAAATGCCATATCAGTCCGTTATCCTTTCCGATAACATTATTTTCCGAAGCCGCAACGATAATGGATAAAATCATAATTACAAAATTTAATGTACAAAGATAAGGATATTCCCGCATAAAACCGTCTTCCTTTCTCCGGCATACAAATCTTTTCATTTCCTTTCCATTTTCCGGATTACGCTTTAAATAATTGCTTCTTACGGAAACTTTGCCTAGCTTTGCAAAAGCTCGTGCTTTTGTGCGATAATTTAGATAACTTAATAAAATTGTACTATGGCCTTTACCGACATTTGCAACAAAATTTTTAATGAATCCATTAGGGATTACCACGTGAAAGACAATGTAGACACTCCTATTCAGAACCCATATCCTCTAAAAAGTATAGAGTACTATTTATATCTGAAAAACTGGATTGATACTGTACAATGGCATTTTGAAGATATTATCCGGGATCCGAATATCGACCCGGCAGAAGCCCTTTTACTAAAAAGACGTATCGATAAATCCAATCAGGATCGTACAGATTTAGTGGAACTGATCGACAGTTATTTTCTGGATAAATTCAAAGAGGTAGCTGTCTTACCGGACGCTGTCATCAACACCGAGAGCCCGGCTTGGGCAATTGACCGGCTTTCTATACTGGCCTTAAAAATTTATCATATGCAACAGGAAGTGAACCGGACTGACACAAATCCGGAACACCATTTGCAATGCGAAAAAAAACTGAACGTTCTGTTGGAACAGCAAAAAGATCTTTCCACAGCTATCGGACAATTACTGGAAGACATAGCCGCCGGACGGAAATATATGAAAGTGTACAAACAGATGAAAATGTATAATGACCCGGCTCTGAATCCAGTCCTTTACGGAAAGAAATAAAAAAGAGATTCTCTCCCTCAACACCTCCCCAAGGATGCAGGGAGAAAATTAACTTGTAAAGTTTTAAGCTCCTGACCACGGAATAGAAAATTGTTAAGAATGAAACGCTTGCTGGTCATCCGTTTTTCCGCTATGGGGGATGTAGCTATGACTGTACCTGTAGTTTACTCATTGGCAAAGCAATACCCCGAACTGGAAATCACTCTGTTAAGCCGCCCCAACTTCCGGTCGCTTTTTGAAAAGTTACCGGAAAATGTGGCATTTATAGCAGCGGATCTGAAGGGAAGACATAAAGGAATCATCGGATTAATCCGTTTATTCCGGGAACTCCGTTCTTATAAATTCGACGCAGTAGCTGATTTGCACGATGTATTGCGCACCCGTTTCCTACGGACTTGCTTTTGGTTTTCCGGAAAAAAGGTGGCATTTATTCAAAAAGGACGGAAAGAAAAAAAACAATTGGTACGGCCCACCCGCAAAATTCTTAAACCGTTAAAATCCTCCTTTACCCGTTACCAAGAAGTATTCGGCCGTTTGGGACTACCGCTTACCCTTTTATTTTCCTCTATTTATGGTGAGAAGAAAGGAGATTTCGAACTCATCCGTTCCCTTACAGGAGAAAAAAAACAGGAAAAATGGGTAGGTATAGCCCCTTTTGCACAACATCAGGGGAAAATATATCCCCTTCCCCTTATGGAAAAAGTCATCGTACAATTGAATGAAAGGCCAGACATCCGTCTTTTCTTTTTTGGCGGAGGCAAAAAAGAGACAGAAATCCTCAAAAAATGGGAAGAAAAATTTCCGGGGACTTTGGCCTTACCGGGAAAACTGAATATGTCGGGAGAACTCTCGCTGATGAGCTATCTGGACGTTATGATTTCCATGGATTCCGCCAATATGCATATGGCTTCTCTGGTCCATACCCCTGTCCTCTCCCTTTGGGGTGCTACCCATCCCTGGTGCGGATTTATGGGTTGGGGACAAAAAGAAGAGCAGGCCATACAGATTGATTTACCTTGCCGGCCTTGTTCCGTATTTGGCAACAAACCTTGTCTGCGGAATGATTACGCTTGCCTGAACCGCATTCTTCCCGAAAGAATCGTTCAGGAAACGGAAAGTTTATTGAAAAAAAATGAAGAGAAAGATATTAATTAATCCGAAATACGAATACCTGCGTTCGTTCATTACTGCCCTTCCCGATACTTTTTCCCAAAATGGAAAAATCATCTATCAGAGCAGAAACGAATTACGGGTGTTTGAAAAGGAAGGACTGTCCCTCAATGTAAAGCGTTTCGGTATTCCTCTTTTTTTCAACCGGATCATTTATAACTGTTTCCGTCTCCCCAAAGCCCTCAGAGCTTATGAATATGCCCTGAAACTACAAAGGCTGGACATCAGTACCCCGGAAGCTGTCGGGTGCATCTGTATAAACCATAACGGTTTACTTGGCAGCTGTTACTTTATCAGTCTCCAGGTACCTTATACCCGCAGATTTTATGAATTCGGTATCTCTCCCATTGAAGGAAAAGAAGAAATTATCAGGGCTTTTGCCCGGTATACAGCCCGTATGCATGAAGCAGGAGTATACCATAAAGATTATTCCCCGGGGAATATTTTATTCGATATTAATAAAGGAAAACCTGAATTTTGTGTAGTTGATATCAACCGGATGAAATTCGGTCCTGTAAGTATCAAAGAAGGGTGTGCCAATTTCGCCCGTCTTTGGGGGCAACAACCTTTTTTTCGTATATTAGCCACGGAATATGCCGAAGCCCGTCACTTTGATACGGCACAATGTATCCAATTAGTATTACATTACCGCCAGAAATTCTGGAAACATTATAGCCGGAGGCATCCGCCTGAATTTCAACTGGATATATAAACATTATTTTATGGAACAAAAGCGTCTATACGACTATTTAATTGTCGGAGCCGGTCTCTTTGGAGCCGTCTTTGCCCGGCAAGCGACACAGGCAGGAAAAAAATGCCTGGTTCTCGACAAACGTCCCCACAAGGGTGGAAATATATATTGTGAAGATATCGACGGTATACATGTCCATAAATACGGCGCACATATTTTTCATACCAGCCAAAAAGAGGTGTGGAATTATGTCAATCGTTTTGCAGAATTCAACCGTTTCACAAATTCACCCCTGGCGTACTACAAGGGAAAGCTCTATAACCTCCCCTTTAATATGAATACTTTTAACCGGCTGTGGGGAGTTATCAGCCCGGCAGAAGCCCGTAAAAAAATAGAAGAGCAACGCGGGAAATATGCATTTATCCAGGAACCGGCCAATCTGGAAGAGCAAGCTTTAAAATTATGCGGAGAAGATATCTACCGGATTCTGATCAAAGGATATACCGAAAAACAATGGGGAAGACCGGCTACAGAACTTCCGGCTTTCATCATTAAACGGATTCCTTTCCGGTTTACATACGATAATAATTATTTTAATGATGCTTACCAAGGTATTCCCTACGGAGGCTATAATTTATTGATCGAAGGGCTCTTAAAAGACATAGAAGTAAGACTGAACACAAATTATTTTGAAAACCGGGATTACTTCGGGCAATTGGCAGATAAAACAGTATTTACCGGTTGTATAGATGAATTTTTCAATTATGAATTCGGTCCGCTGGAATACCGGAGCCTTCACTTTGAACAAGAGCGGTTAGCCCTTCCGGATTTTCAGGGAAATGCAGTTGTCAATTATAACGAAAGGGAAGTACCCTATACCCGTATCATTGAACACAAACATTTTGAATTCGGACAACAGCCCTTCACTGTCATTACCCGGGAGTATCCCAAAACCTTCGTGGCGGGAGACGAACCTTATTATCCCGTCAATGATGCAACGAATACAGCTAAAGTCAAAAAATACAAAGAAAAAGCAGCCGGGTATTCCGGCCTTCTTTTAGGAGGCCGGCTGGCCCAGTATGCTTATTTCGATATGGACGACACAGTGGAAGCGGCCTTGAATTTATCCCGTCGGGAATTTTTATTCTAACTCTTTGTTAGCCCTTCTCATGCCGGCTTACGAACAATATAATATTAAAACAATCAGGATTTGAATTGAACCAGAATATGACAAATAAATGCTATCTTTCCAAAAACTACAAAGGTTTACAAAATGCCGGTAACAAGGCCAAAACCGATATTGAAAAAATTCTTCAGCAAAACGGATTCCGGAATGCCGGACTAAAACAAACCGTCTGTACCAATAAAATTCTCGGTTTTATTATTACGCTCCTGGGGGTACTGAAAGCTCCTTTCTGCCTTCGGAAAGGGAATGTTTTACTTTTACAATATCCGCTGAAAAAATATTATTGTTTCGTATGTAATATGGCCCACCTGAGGGGAGCCAAAGTAATCACCCTGATCCACGATCTCGGCAGTTTCAGACGTCAGAAACTCACCGTCCTTCAGGAAATAAAACGCTTGAGTCACAGTGATTATATTATTGCCCATAATGTATCCATGAAAAATTGGCTAGAACAACAAGGATGTAAAATTCCGATCGGTTGCCTGGAAATATTCGATTACCTTTCTGAAACCACAGCCCCGGTCCGGCCGGCTCCTCAAATCCCTTACGGCATTGTATATGCAGGGGGATTGAGTCCCCGTAAAAATGCATTTCTATACGAAATAGGTGAATTTATCTCCAATTATCACATCAATTTGTACGGCAACGGATTTGAACCTGAAAAAGCCAAGGGAAAAGAACATTTCACCTACAAAGGTTTTGTTCCTTCCGATCAGTTGATTGCCAAAGCAGAAGGAGATTTCGGCCTGGTATGGGACGGAGATTCCATCAGCTCCTGTAGCGGCAACTGGGGAGAATACTTACAATACAATAATCCCCATAAAACGTCTCTCTATATCCGTTGTGAGCTCCCGGTAATTATCTGGAAAAAAGCAGCTTTAGCTCCTTTCATTGAAAAGAATCACATCGGTATAACGATCAGCAGCCTGACTGAACTAAACGAACGCTTAAAAGCGTTGACTCCTGAAGAATACAAACAGATGAAAACCAATATTGCTACGGTCAGCAATCGTTTAGCAAATGGTTATTATTGTACAAAAGCCGTAGAAGAAGCTTTGAACGCACTGGCATAATTAATTAAAAACCATAACGTTTAAAAAAGAATGTCCAGTGTATCATTTTCAATAAAAGCTTATCCGTCGTTTTCAGGCTTTTTTTCAGCGATTTGTCTTTATGACCAAATTCAATGTCAAAACGAATCTTCCGGGTATTATATTTCGCCTGTATAATCCGGTCGAGAAAACGGTCGGGCAAAGCGATGGCCTCTTTCATACAGGTCCATATATATTTGTCCATTTCCAGCATTTCCCGATAACAATTAAAAGTCTCGTTCTCGGCTATGCGGTAATTAAACGTCGGAACGGTATTGTATAATGCACCGAACCGATAGGTATAATGGGAAAATAAAGCATAATCCGCAACGGGATAAAACTCGGGGTTAAACCCTCCGATTTCCAAAAGGCAATCTTTGGCAAACAGGGATCCTACCCCATTGCCTACTTCATCCATAAAGTGAGCAAATACAGCATAATTATAGTGATCTTTTTTCTTCAATATCCCCAATATTTTCTTACCAACCTTTTTCTTTTTAATATACTCTCCTTTTCCGTTTATCTTATTGAAGGCTGAAAAAATAGCTTTATTTCCACTTTTTTTCTGTAAATTCATCAAGCGGGACAAGGCATTCGGCAGAAGCATATCATCGTCGTGGCAAAAGACCAGAAAAGGAGCTCTGGCCAGCTCAATGCAACGGTTCCAGTTGCCAAACATCCCGATATTCACCTGGTTCCGGTAATAATATACATGAGGCGCATTGAATTCGCGGACCACTTTAAAATTCGGAGATTCTCCCTGAACCGAATCATCGTTATCCACTACGATAATCTCATAGGCTCCCCGATAATCCTGATCCAAAGCCGATTTTAATGCTACCCGTAAAAAATCCGGATGATTATAAACCGGCATTACGACAGAAACTTCCGGTGCCGGACAATTGGAAAAATCCCCGCTTACCAATATAGAAGAGGTATCCTTGCAAGTCTGAAAATTATCCTTTATTTCAAAAATATTCCGCATTTATCTTTCTCAATTATTCTGTAATATATCCAAAATCCCCTTTTCCAAAGAAACCCGGGGATGCCAACCCGGCAAGACCGTTCCTTTATTCCAGGGACACATCACTTCCCGCCTCCGGTACTCCCTTCCTCCCCATATAATGTGCAACTTTTTCCCGCTGATTTGTTCAAAAACAACAGACAATTCCCGGAGAGAATAACGCCGTAGAGCCCTCAATACATACTCGTCCCCTGATTCTTCCCCCCTGCTTAACCGATCTATCAAAATCCGGAAACCGTCAATCACATCGTCAATATGCACCAAATCGATGAGCTGAGCTCCCGGAGACATCGCCAACTCTTCTCCCGTTCCGGCTATCCGTTTGAACAAAGCCAATATTTTAGTCCGGGTGTCCTCCGGACCGTATGTATCACACAACTTTAAAGTGATAAAACGAAGGGAAGAAACAGCCGTATAATACTGTGCCATATCGGTAAAAGCCTGTTTGGAAGCCGCATACAAATTTACGGGACAATATTCCGGACGCTCTGATTCGTAATTCTGCCATATGGTACCTGTGTTCAGGAACCATTTTACCCCGCTTTTACAAGCAGCCTCCAATAAAGCTGTCCCGAAATAGACATTCGACAAAATAATATCTTTGAGCTGTTCCTCCTGATGCTGGGCTACATAGAAAGAGGCCAAATGTACAATTCCCTCTATTCTCTCCTTTTCCAAATATTGCCTCAGTTCCGGAATATTTTCTTTAAAACGATACACCGGGAAGCCTTCTAATCCCGTTAAATCCGAACCTTCCCGGACCAGAAGATGCAGGGAAAAATCTTGTTTCAATTTCCGGACCAGATGCCGTCCGACAAAGCCCGTAGCTCCCGTTACCAGTATATTCATCAAAAAGGAGATTTGAAGTTCTCTAATTTTTCAAAAGCCAGATCCCGCCCGGAAATAACCGGTCGTTCCACCCCCCAGTCGAATCCAAAAGAATCCCAGGCAATCCCGCAATCCTGCGCTTTCGCATAACAGGAGGTCTGGGCATAGTTGACAATACTCCCTTCTTCCAAAGCTAAAAAGCCATGGGCCAATCCCCGGGGAATATACAAATACCGGGCCTCTACTTCATCCATTTCCAAAGCAAAATGCATTCCGTAAGTAGCTGATTTTTTACGTAAATCAACGACTACATCCCGGATTTTCCCCTTACTGACATATACCAATTTGGTATGTTCAAAAGGAGGCAACTGAAAATGCATTCCCCGGATCACGTTTTTCCGGGAAACCGAATAATAAAATTCTTTAAAATCCGTATCCAAGCCGTTTTCTTTAAAAAAATCGGAATTATACAATTTCTGAAAACATCCTCTCTCATCTTGAAAACAAACTGTTTCCAGAATATATAAACCGGCTATAGGTGTTTCTATTCGTTTCATCGGGAAGACATATATTTTTCTATTTGCTCTGTACAGATGCCATAAACGGGCTCTTTCCGGTAACGTTTATACCAATCGGTTGTGAGGCTTACTGCTTCCCTGACTTCTAAGCGGGGTTCCCAATCTAAATAATACTTCGCTTTTGAAATATCCAACATCAAAAGTTTTGCTTCATGCAGAGCAGCCGTCCCTGAAACATCTTTCACCTCTCCCCTGCCATAATCGGCAACGATCTGTCCTGCAATCTCCCACACAGTAGCTACAGATTCCGCCCTGGGACCGAAATTCCAGCCTTCGCAATAGCTGGCAGGCTTTTTCCACATCTGCATCCCCAATAATAAATAACCACTCAAAGGCTCCAAAACATGCTGCCACGGCCGAACCGCCTGCGGGTTTCTGATTTCAATCGGTTCCCCGGCCTCCAGAGCTCTTATACAGTCCGGCACAATCCGGTCCAAAGCCCAATCGCCTCCTCCAATGACATTTCCCGCACGCACGCTGGCAATCGACTTACCGTGTTCCCCGTATGTCTCCGGATTGAAAAACGACCGTCTCCAGGAAGCTATTGCAATTTCTGCTGCACCCTTGGAAGAGGAATAGGGGTCATACCCTCCCATGGGTTCATTCTCCCGGTACCCCCAAATCTGTTCCTTATTTTCATAACACTTATCTGTTGTAACCATAACGCCTACTTTGACATCAGGCGTATTCCGTATAGCTTCCATAATCCGGATTGTTCCCATGACATTGGTTTCGTATGTCTCCACCGGAATTTCATACGACAAACGGACGATCGGCTGGGCTGCCAAATGAAAAACGAGTTCAGGCCTGTACTGTTGAAAAATCTGCTTCATCTTTTCCCCGTCCCGGATATCTGCTCTTACATCCACAATCTTTTCCCCAATCCCTGACAACACAAAATTATCCCGTTGCGAGTAAGGCTCCAGACCTATACCAATGACTTCCGCTCCCAACTCATGCAACCAAATGGCCAGCCAGGATCCTTTAAAACCGGTATGGCCAGTAATTAAAACCCGTTTCCCTTTGTAAAATTCCCGAAATATATCCAGATTTGCCATAAATCACCAAACTTTCCAGGGAGCAATTCCTTTCTCCCACATATCGTTTAATTCCACACTGTCTCTCAGTGTATCCATCGGTTTCCAAAATCCTGTATGCTTAAAAGCATGCATTTTGCCGTCCCGGGCAATATTCTCCAGGGGCGTCCGTTCGAATATCGTCTCATCCCCTTCCCTGATATAATCGAAAACGTCCTTTTCACAGACAAAATAACCGGCATTTATCCAATTCCGGTCACCATCCGGTTTCTCTAAAAAGGATGTTACCTGATCCGTCTGCGGATCAATTTGTAAAGCTCCGAACTTCCCACTCGGCTGATAAGCCGTTAAGGTAAGAATAGCCCCGGATTTTTCGTGAGACAAGAGGGTATCCCGGATGTTTAAATCCGTCACTCCATCCCCGTACGTGAGCAGGAACCGCTCCTCCCCGACATACTTCTGAATCCGTTTTATCCGTCCCCCTGTCATGGTATTTAAACCGGTATCTATCATTGTCACCTTCCAATTTTCACTGTGATTATCCAGAATCTCCACGCTGTTATCCGCCAAATTTACTGTCATATCACTATTGTGCCGGAAATAATTGGCGAAATATTCTTTAATTACATATTGCTTATAACCACAGCAAATAATAAACTCATTTATACCGTAGTAACTATACGTTTTCATAATGTGCCAAAGAATCGGTTTACCGCCGATTTCAACCATAGGCTTGGGGATCAGGTTGGTAGCCTCACTGAGACGGGTACCGAAACCTCCTGCCAGAATTACTGCTTTCATTGTTTATGTTGGGATACAAAATTTCTAATCGTTTCAATCATATATTGTAACATCTCCGGCTGCATTCCCGGATAAACACCTATCCATAAAGTATTATTCATTATAAAATCGGTGTTGCTCAATTCTCCGGCAATCCGATAGCCTGTCTCCGTCCGGCGCATTTCGTCGAAAGCAGGATGCCTTACCAGATTTCCGGCAAATAAATTACGGGTCTGAATTTTTTTACTTTCCAGGTAAGCGGACAATTGATTGCGGGTAAAACCTGCATTATCTTTTACCGTAATTAAAAATCCGAACCAACTGGGCTTTGAATTTGCTTGCGGCTCAGGTAAAATCAAGCCTTCAACCCCCTCCAACCCTTCTCTCAATACCGTCCAGTTTTTCCGGCGGATTTCCACGATATCATCCAGTTTTTCCAATTGCGCGCAACCAATAGCGGCCTGCATATCGGTGACTTTCAGGTTATAACCGAAATGAGAATAGACATATTTGTGGTCATAACCCGTGGGCAATTCCCCAAACTGCTTACTGAACCGGTAATGACAAGTATTATCAACTCCGCCCATACACCAGCAATCCCTTCCCCAATCCCGAAATGAGTTTACAATTTTATGCAATTGCGGATCGTTGGTATATACAGCTCCCCCTTCTCCCATCGTCATATGGTGAGGAGGATAAAAACTGCTGGTGCCGATATGTCCGATAGTCCCTGTTTTCTTCCATTTCCCGTCTATAAAATAAAGCGATCCCAAAGCATCACAATTGTCCTCGATCAGCCAAAGACCGTGAGCATCACAAAATGCCTTTACAGCACCTATATCAAAAGGGTTCCCCAAAGAATGAGCAATCATTACGGCTTTGGTCCTGGGAGAATAAGCCTGTTCTAACTGAGTAACATCGATATTATACGCAGGCAAAGTGACGTCCACAAATACCGGTATAGCCCCAAACTGAATAATAGGAGTGACCGTAGTAGGAAAACCACAAGCAACCGTAATTACCTCATCTCCCCGGCAAATCCGACGCTCTCCCAAGGCAGGAGAAGTCAGGCTCATAAAAGCCAGTAAATTGGCAGAAGAACCGGAATTCGTCAAAGAACAATACTTCACGCCCAGCCATTCAGCAAAACGGGTTTCAAATTTCCGGGCCCAAGGACCTGCCGTTAACCAAAAATCCAGAGAAGAATCAACCAGATTGAGCATTTCCTCCTCATCATAATAACGTCCTCCATAATTAACAAAAGTCTTCCCTGCCTCAAAAACCTTAGAAGGAGCATGCACTTCCGCATAGTATTCCTTTACTAACCCTAATATTTGCGACTTTAACTCTTCTTTCCGGGCCATATTGTTCTATTTAAATTTTTACCCTATCTGCAAAAATAATTCCCTACTATTCCAAATATTGATCTATTCCATATTCACAACGGATCAGTTTATTCTCGTTATTCCGGTTGTAAATACTTTCATTCACGCTCATATCGTGTTTGGTACTATGTTCATTATGATAAATATGGTACTCTATCGCTTTGAATTTAACAAACCGTCTTTGAATCCCATAGCGGTTCAAACGGGCCGGCAGATCGAAATCTTCAAATCCGTACCCGACAAAAGCTTCATCATATCCGTTAACCGCCCACAGGTCCTCTTTCCAAAATGACATATTACACCCCCGTCCATACATCCGGCCTTTCTTATAATCATAAAAGAAAGGAGTGAGCCAGGGACATCTCAAGCCATTGATACGGCGGCGTATCCCTTTACTGAAAAAGGAAAGTTTATATTCTCCGGCTTTTTCAAAACAAGCCGATACATCTTCCTTGAGTTTTACCCGTCCTCCCGATAAGAAATACCCTTTTCTGGCTTCCGTCATATGATCCTCTATAAACCGGGGATGCATAATAATATCTCCGTCAATCTGCACAATATAATCTCCTTCACATACAGCAAAGGCCCTATTCCGGATTTTTCCTGCCCGGAAACCTTTGTCTTCCTGCCAAACGTGTTTGAGTTTGCAAGGGAATTGTTCCCGCATTTCATCGATCAATGCCTTCGTGGAAGGCCGGGAACCATCGTCCGCCACCACCACATCCACAGGCATCCGGGTCTGCTTTAAAACACTTTTCAAAGACAAGCGGAGAGCAGATTCCCAGTTATAGGTCGTTATGATTAAACTAACTTTCATATTCAGAATGAGTTTCTCTAACTAGCCGGAGCAATTTTCAGCTTTCTCCTTCTAATTATTTTATTTTTAGCAAAATAAACATATTCTGCCTAATAATACAAATTCAGGGTAAACAATATGAAAAATAAGCATATCATTTAAAATATACGATTTCTGCAGGCAAGGAAATTCTACAAAAAAGAAGAGCCAGCTCTTCTCCTTCCCCGGTATCCGGAAAGTTTCCTCTTCCGGACAAAACCTCCCGCTTTTTTCTTATACTCAAACAGATATATCTCCTTTAATATGCGGATGAGGATTATAATTCCTCAATTGAAAATCTTCATACCGGAAACTGAAAATATCTTTGACGTCAGGATTTATATCCATTTGCGGCAAATCCCGGGCTTCCCGCCCTAACTGCAGTTTCACCTGTTCCACATGATTCAGATAAATATGGGCATCTCCCAATGTGTGTACAAATTCTCCTGCCTGCAAACCACAAACCTGGGCCACCATCATCGTCAACAGTGCATAAGAGGCAATATTAAAAGGGACTCCCAAAAAGGTATCTGCACTCCGTTGATACAATTGACAAGATAATTTATCTTCCACTACATAAAACTGGAATAAGGCATGACAGGGTGCTAAAGCCATATTTTCAATATCTCCGGCATTCCAGGCACTTACGATCAATCTTCTGGAATCCGGAGTATGCTGTATATCCCGTATCACTTGTGCAATCTGATCCAGATGAGTTCCATCCGGACGGGGCCAGCTTCTCCATTGGTAACCGTAAATATGTCCCAGCTCCCCTTTTCCATCAGCCCATTCATCCCAAATCCGGACGCCATGTTCCTGCAGGTAACGTACATTCGTATCTCCCTGCAAAAACCACAATAACTCATAGATAATCGATTTTAAATGCAATTTTTTAGTCGTCAGCAAAGGAAATCCTTTTTGCAGGTCAAACCGCATCTGATGTCCGAAAATACTAATTGTCCCGGTTCCTGTCCGATCTGTTTTCCGGACCCCTTCCCTCAGAATTCTGTCTAACAATTCCAGATATTGCTTCATGATAATTTATCCAAAAATTAAAATTCAACAGCCTTAAAACTGTATCACAAAGTTATTATTTTTTCCGTATCAACATCAATCCGTGCCGGACCGGTAGAATTACTTTTTCAACACGTTCATCCGCAGCAACCAGGTCGTTAAAATCCAAAATCCCTTTCGTCTGTGCGTCCCGGGTCTCCTGTATCACTTTTCCTTCCCACAGCACATCGTCGGCAATAATGATTCCTCCCGGACGTACCTTATCAAATACCAGACGGTAATAATCGGCGTACTGTCTTTTATCGGCATCGATAAAAACAACGTCAAACTGTTCTTCCAAAACAGGTATGATCCGGCAAGCATCCCCCAGCAAAAAACAGATCTTTTCCCCCAAACCGCTTTTCTCTATATACTCCCGCGTAAAATCCTCAATTTCATCATTGATATCAACCGTATATAACTTTCCCTCTTCCGGTAAAGCTGCAGCCATTGAAATAGCAGCATATCCGGTATAGGTACCGATCTCCAGTATCCGCTTTGCCCCCATAATCCGGCAAATCAGCTTCAGGAACTGCCCCTGCATATTTCCGGATAACATACGGGGACGCATAACCTGCAAATGAGTAGCTCTTCTCAACTCCTCCAAAACAGCAGGCTCCGGATCCGAATGGGCCCTGATGTATTCTTCCAATGCAGCATTCAATTCCATACCCTGTCTAAAATTCCGTGATTTTTTCTACCATTATTCCCCATAGTTTTCCCTTCGGAAACAATCCGGGGTTATTTATATACTAATACCGATTGCCGGCTTATGTCCAATATTTCAGCTGCTACTTCCTGCAAACTTTTTGCATTCATCTCTTCAATTTTAGTACAAAGGCTTTCGATACTCTCCACTTTATCGTATACCAAAAAACTCTTCCCGATTGAAAGCATGGTATTTTCATAATTTTCAGCCGATAACATCAGTTGTCCCACAGCCTGCGTTTTTGCCTTTCTCAATTGAACCTGACCCAAAGGTTCACGATAAAGCATTTCCATCTCCCGCCGGCATAATTTCAGGCATTTTTCCAAATCTACAGCATCACAACCAAAATAAACCGTAAAAATCCCGGTGTCCGAATAAGGGGTATAGGAAGCTTCTATATTGTATACCAAACCATGCTTTTCCCGAAGATTCAGATTCAGGCGCGAATTCATCCCGCTCCCCCCTAAAATATCTGCCAGTACGGATAAGAGCAGGCGCTTTTCCTCCCGGTAACCGTAAGCGACATTCCCCAATATACAATAATTCTGGAAAGTGCCTTTTACGATCTCCCTTTGCTGCGGAATATAGATATCCGGACAATTCCGGCTAAAGGGTACTGTTTCCCCGGACAATGTCCCAAAATATTTCTCTACCAGACGAATCAGCCTGGGAAAAGCGATGTCGCCTACCGAACTGATCACCATGCGCTGCGGCACATAATTCCGGCGCACAAAATTAAAAATCTGTTCGCGGCTCAAATTCCGCACACTTTCTTCATTTCCCAAAATATTACGTCCGATAGGTTCTCCCTTATAAACCAATTCTTCAAAATCGTCGAAAATTAACTCGCCGGGAGAATCTTTATAAGAATTAATCTCGTCAATGACTACTTCCTTCTCCTTTTCTATTTCCTTCTCCGGAAATACGGAATCGAAAACAATATCGGCAAATAATTCCAGTGCCCGCTCGTAATCCTTAGGTAAGAAAGATGCATAAATACAGGTATCTTCCTTTGTCGTATAAGCATTTAATTCTCCCCCCACGTCCTCCATACGGCTCAGAATATGATAAGCTTTTCTCTTGGTAGTACCTTTAAAAATCACATGTTCGATAAAGTGAGCAATCCCTACTTCATCTTCCTTTTCATCACGACTTCCGGCATTTATAATTAAACCGCAATAAGCTGCTTTATTCGGTATATGTTCATGAATAACCTTCAGTCCGTTTTTCAATATATAAGTCTGATACATTATCGACAATTCTCCCTCTTCTAATTAGCCCACAAAAGTAGGAAAAAAATCGGGATTTACGGAATCAAATAAAGTGTGAAAGTGTTTAACGGCACATTGTGCCGGATTAAGGCCCGTATTGCGGCCTTCCGACAACCAAACCTCCGGTTTAGAATCACCCTTCATTCGGAACGACAGTTCCGTTAATCAGCGAAGCATTAATCCGATTCCAGAAAAAAATCCCTCCTCAATTATAATGGTACATTTAAACCTATCGCACCGGAAACGCCTGTTTTTGTGACGGGAAAGCATAAAAAAAGCTGATGAAAAAAATTTCACCAGCTTTTTGGAATTTCAGCGTCCGAAAGTTTTCGCTCTCTTTCTTTATTTTTGAAATAATTTCTCAAAATCAGCCATAGCAATAGGCTGCTCTTCCAGCTTCACATTTTCTTTTATGACCGCAAAGATTTTGTTATCCACAGCTCTTTCATAAAGATGCTGGCGTTGTTTTTCATCTTCCAGCAATTTAACCGCGAATCCGTCCAACTGTTCATCGGTCAGTCCGTACAATCCATATTGTTGTAATTGTGCAGCAGCGACTTCGCGTCCCACAGCCTTCAGATCGTCTGCCTCCACTTTCAGTTCATATTCTTTAATCAATGCATTTTTAATCACCTGCCATTTGAATTCTTCCCGGTAACCTTCGAAATCCTTCTCTACATCCTCCGCTTTCATCTCTTTATTTACCGCCAGGATCCACCTTTTCAAAAAAGCTTCCGGCAAGGCAACCTCTTCGTTCTTTTTCAGCAATTTCTCCCGTGCATCTATCGTAAAGCGGTAATCCGAATGTCCCTGCAATTGTTTTTCAATATCGCTCTTCACCCGGTTACGGAATTCTTCCACATCCTTGACGGCTTCTTTACCATAAACTTTATCGAATAAATCGGAATTTACTTCCGCATTCACATAGCGTTTGATTTCATTGATAATGAAACAAAAATCGGGATTTACTTTTTCTACTTCCTCTTTAGCAACCCCTAACAGAGAAGCGTAGTCTGCCTTACTGGGGAAAGATTTCGCTGCATTAAATTTAACTTCCTGACCTTTTTTAGCTCCCTTAAACGCATTTACAGCCTCTTCGTCTTTCATATGCATAACGGACAGGGAGGCATCTTCATTTCTTACCCCGCCTTCTTTTACACTTCCGTCTGCATTCAATTCAATCAGTTCTCCCTTAATATATTCCGTTCCTTCAATCTCTTCTACCGGTACCATTTCCCCATTGTTCTTGCACATATTCTCGATCTGCTTATCGATCATTTCGTCATCGACAGTAATCAAATAATAAGGCACTTTTTCCCGTTTACTCAATTTCACATTTACTTCCGGAGAAAGGGCAATATCGTATGCGAACTCGAAGTTCTCATCGTTCAAATCCATTTCTTTTTGTTCCGTCTCACTCGGGAGCGGTTCACCCAGCAGCTGAAGATTATTCTCTTTGATAAAATTATTAAGAGCTTCTCCCAATACCTTGTTTATCTCCTCCACCAATACAGCCTTACCATAAATCTTCTTCACGATTCCCATAGGAGTTTTCCCTTTACGGAATCCGTCAATAACCACTTTTTTCTGATAATCTTTCAGTACATTTTCCACGCGGTTAGCGTAATCTTCTTTACCTAACTGAATCTTAATAACGGCATTAAGATCATCGTTCTGGGTTTTTGTTATATTCATGCTATCGTCTTTGTTACAACAGTCGCAACAGTTACAACGGTCACAACAGTTTTAATTATACAATAATTTCAATTCTTCTAATCTAAAAAAGCCACCTGGAGGAAGGCGGCTTTCCATTTTGTACGGGCGAAGGGACTCGAACCCCCACGTCTTTCGACACTAGATCCTAAGTCTAGTGCGTCTACCAATTTCGCCACGCCCGCTTACAATTTCAGCGCTGCAAAAATAGCTTAAATTTTCTAACCTCCAAAATATTTATGAATTAAGATTTTAGATTTGTACAGCTAAAATACTCTTCCTTTTTAACTTATTTTTTTTTCCTCAATTCAAAATTTTTACCCAGATAAACCCGTCTTACTTCCGGGTCAGCAGCCAGATGTTCAGCAGTACCCGATTCCAATATCCGTCCATCGTACAAAAGATAGGCCCTGTCCGTTATGGAAAGCGTTTCCTGTACATTGTGGTCTGTAATTAAAATACCGATATTCTTATCTTTCAGTTTCTCCACAATTCCCTGTATATCTTCAACAGCAATAGGGTCTACCCCTGCAAAGGGTTCATCCAGCAATATAAACTTCGGACGGATAGCTAAAGCCCGGGCAATCTCTGTACGACGACGTTCTCCTCCGGACAACTGTATTCCAAGGCTTTTACGTATATGCTGCAAACCGAATTCATCCAGCATCTCCTCCAAACGTTCCTTCTGCTCCTCTTTCGGCATCTTCGTCATCTCCAAAACAGCCTTGATATTATCTTCTACACTCAACCTGCGGAATACAGAGGCTTCCTGCGCTAAATATCCTACCCCTAACTGAGCCCTCCTATACACTGGTTCTTTTGTAATCTCCTGATCATCCAGAAAAATCCGGCCTCCGTTCGGGGTAATCAACCCGACAATCATATAAAAGGAAGTCGTCTTTCCTGCCCCATTAGGACCCAACAATCCAACAATTTCCCCCTGTTCTACCTGTAAGGAAACCCCTTTTACCACTGTACGGCTTTTATATTTCTTTACCAGGTCCTCTGCTCTTAATATCATAAATCTCTGTTTTGGTGCACAAAGATAGGCAAAAGTTAAGAGTTAACAAATACTCTAAAGCCTATTCTGATTGTAAAGTTATTTTGTTCCGATCAGAAATTCAGGTTTATACTGAAATTGACTGCAAAATTCTGTACTTTTTGTCCGGGTACACTATGTCGGTGACTCAAACGCCAGATGGCATCCACCCGCAATATTCTAAAAATATTTTCAATCCCTACCCCTGCTTCAAAATAAGGCTTGGATACAGATGACATTCCTTCCGGGAAAAGTAAAATAGCCTTTGTATTTTCCAGACTTCCGTTATTTTTCTTTTCCAGAGTACCGATCAAAGCTTTGAATATAAACACTTCTCTCCACTTCAGCCTCTTCATTAAAGGAATTTTACCCAGGAAAAAGCCCTTGAAATGATGCTCGTACATCAAAGAGGCCCATAAATCAGAGGCAAATTCGTAATAATTCATACAGGAAAAAGCATAGGGATCGTAAAAATAAGTCGCATTTCCCTCATGCAATTTCAATAAAGGATAAGGGATCTTTCCAAAAATTTTACCTCCGCTCAATGCAAATTTAGAGGTTCCGATCGGAGGGAATGCCACGTCCCACATGACTGTACCTTCCAAACGATAATACTCATAATCATTTTTAAAAATACCTTTTACTCCAGCCGATAAATCCAAGATAAAAATCGGATAATCGGATCCCAGAGAAAATTTATCAAATGTCTGCCGAACAATAATCTCATTTTTAGACAAACGGGTCCTCAGCCGGAAAGAAAGCGATTGAATGGAATTCATTTTCTCTCCATCCGGTTTGATAAAAGGTACATAACGGGAAGAGAAAATATTCCTCACCTGAGCAGCAAAAGTATTGCTAACTCCCTGACGCCATTCCTGCTCGAATGAAATATCTCCCTGATTTACCAGACTCAGGCGGTCGTTATTTCCCCTGGACAGAATAGAGCTCAATATATTTCCCTCCGTAAATGCATTTACTCCTGCTCCTAACTGCACTACATCATGTTTATAAGACATCGTCAACTTGGAAGTCGGCAAATCCTTAAACATATATTCAAATCCTCCCCCGCCTTTGAAATGCCTGTCTTTTGTTCCATACGCCAAATGTCCGAATAAACGGACTTTCTTACTGAAATCGGAAGTTGTCCGCAAGCCGAGCTGAAAACGGCAACCTTCCAGTTTATTAAAACTAAACAATTTATAATAAGGGCCTATGCCAACATATTTAGTATCGTAATACCCTCCTAAGATGGTGCTGATCAATGTGTAAATATTCTGATAGAGAGGCACATTTTTTACGGAATCAACCATGCCATAAATCTGTTTCTCTTTCACACTAAGTTCATACGGACGTACGGCATCCCAATACTGTTCGTCGTTCTTCAATACGTCCCGGGAAATAATTACATTATTATCCAACTTCAGTACCTCTTCCGGAATCGGTTCATTTAATTGTACATTTGTATAATCAATCTGACGATGTCCCAAAAAAGAGACAAGTTTGGCAGAATCAGACATTACGATGGTGAAATCCGCAAAAAGTTTATCCTGCTTCGGAAACCAAACGGAATCGTTTATCAGTTCACTCGTATTATCGATAACCAAATGCCGGATCCAATTCACATTCAACCCTTTCAGCATCTTCACATGGGCCGACTGTAAAGCCCAGGAAGCCGAATCGATATTTATTTCCCCATCCAATACCGGAGTAGAAGTTCCTTTGGGATGAAACCGGATTTTATATGTTTTCCGCCCATCAATCTGCATACTATCGACCAAAAAATATTTGTAATATAATAACCCGTGTTCAGATAAAGGACTGGCAAATTTTACTTCAAAAATATTGATATAATTATCATAGAGATTTACATTGACGTGTAAATGCCCCGTAAACTGGGCCAAAGAATAATCTTCCTCTATCCCCGAAATCCGGCTGGCCTTAACAATTTCACGGGAAAAACCAGGTGAACTCCGGTGGTAATAATCGGCCGTCGCTTCCGAAATCATGATGGGTAAAAATGGTTTTCCGGTGACGACGGAAGTATCCATATGTTCAAAAATAAAACCGAAATTCTTCTGCAATTTTTTATTTTTAAAATAAGGATTGATATTGGTCAGGTCCAATTCCATTTTGGTATAAGTAGAACATTTATACAAAGGCAATTGATCGGGATTGTTTTTCTTTTTATTCCGGGAAACATTTTTCAGAATCCGGTGAGCCGGGTTCTCTCCGGGAGTGACCTGTACTTCTTCCAAATCAACGGTATACGGAACCAATCGAAAATCCAAAGCATTGTATGAGCCGGGTATGATCTTCACGGTCTGGGGTTCATAACCGACAAAAGAAACCTGCAGTTCGGATACACTTTCGCGGGTTTCCATGGTATAAATACCCTCAAAATCAGAAGTTACACCGATAGTAGTCCCCTTAAATACGACGTTGACCAAAGGGAGAGGTTCCCCGGTCCTGGCATCGGTGATTTTTCCCCTGACACGCGTATTTTGTCCCCAGGCCACCGAAGTCACCAACATCAATAATATTAAGAGAATATATTTATTCATGAATTTATTGTCATAGGAAATCCCTTCCAACCTTCCCGGATTATTTTTATACCACCCCCTCTTTCAGTATATCGTGAAGATGAACCATACCTTTATATACGTGTTGACTGTCAATTACGACCAACTGGGTAATACTGTTTTTCTCCATCAATCTGAAGGCATTATAAGCCAATTCATCCTCCGAAATCGTCTTGGGAGAAGCCGACATAATATCTGCAGCTTTCAGTCCGTCAACGTCCTTATATTTTTCTAGCATACGTCGTAAATCCCCATCTGTTACAATACCGATCAATTTCTCTCCTTCGCCGACAACAGCCACGGCTCCCAGACAGCCACCGGACATTTCCAGAATTACTTTCCGGATGCCATCTTCCAAACCGACTTTAGGCCGGTTCTCCTTATCAAAAACATCTGAAACCCGTGTATAAAGACGTTTCCCCAAAGATCCTCCGGGATGAAAACGGGCAAAGTCGCGGCTGGAAAAACTCCGGCATTCAATCAGGCACATCGCTAAAGCATCCCCCATCACCAACTGAGCGGTAGTGGAATTGGTAGGAGCTAAATTATTCGGACAAGCTTCCCGCCCGACTTTAGCTTTAATCACATATTCCGCATTCTGAGCCAAAAAAGAATCCGTATTAGATACCATAGCTACAATCGAATTATTGCCAATATTCCGGATCAGGGGTAATAAAACTTTAATTTCGGGCGTATTCCCGCTTTTAGAAACAAATATAACCACATCTTCAGGTTGCACCATTCCCATATCCCCGTGAATGGCATCAGCAGCATGTAAAAAAACAGCCGGCGTCCCCGTAGAATTCAAGGTAGCTACAATCTTCTGGGCGATAATTGCACTTTTGCCGATTCCCGTAATAATCACCCGCCCCTTACTTTCATATATCAATTTTACAACTTTCTCAAAATCGTCGTCAATATAATTGAGCAAATTCCGGACTGCTTCTGCCTCGTCCGAAATGACTTTCTTTGCAACACACTTAATATCAACCATTTTATCAAATCATTAATAAACTATTCCACTGATTGCAATATTTATGCCAAAAAAAGTTGACAAAAATTCTTGCAGGAATTATTTTTTACTATAACTTTACTCAAAGGCAAAAGTATCATTTTTTTATGATTCGCCCTAAAATAGTGGTTATACATTCTATTTTTACAAAAAGAATTTTATCGAAGGAAAACAAAGAAATCTGAGAGTTTATATTTCGGGAATGTGAAAAAGATACGATCCGGTTTCATTTCCCTTTTTTACCTTCTGAATTTTCAGATCATAAGAATTATAATTTTTTTGTTTGTTCATCGAAATTAAGTTATAAATTTGCACTTCCTTTGTAAAAAGTGTGCGAAAAGATTACAAAAACAATGGGATTGGAGATTGATTTACATGAAAAATTAAAAGAGTATTTTGGTTTTGATAACTTCAAAGGGAACCAGGAAGCTATCATCCGGAATGTATTAGCGGGTAAAAACACATTTGTACTTATGCCCACAGGGGGCGGTAAATCATTGTGCTATCAGTTGCCCGCTCTTATGTTAGATGGCACAGCTATTGTGATCTCTCCTTTGATTGCTTTAATGAAAAACCAGGTAGATGCGATGCGTTCATTCAGCGCAGCAGAAGGAGTCGCTCATTTTCTGAATTCTTCTTTGACAAAAACCGAAATTCTGAAAGTCAAGGAAGATATTTTGGAAGGAAAGACCAAATTACTGTATGTAGCGCCGGAATCTCTGACGAAAGACAGTAATGTAGAATTCCTCAAAAAAATAAAGATTTCTTTCTTCGCCGTAGACGAGGCACATTGTATTTCTGAATGGGGACACGATTTCCGGACAGAGTACCGTAAAATACGTCCCATTGTCGAACAAATCGGAAAAGCACCCATTATTGCACTGACAGCCACCGCTACCCCGAAAGTACAACACGATATCCAGAAAAATCTGGATATGCTGGACGCTGAAGTGTTCAAATCCTCTTTTAACCGTCCGAACTTATACTATGAAGTCCGTCCGAAAAACGATCCGACCAAAGATATTATCAAATTTATCAAAAAACACGAAGGGAAATCGGGAATTATCTATTGCCTGAGCCGGAAGAAAGTGGAAGAATTGGCAGAAGTCCTTTGTATAAACGGAATCAAGGCAGCCCCTTATCATGCCGGTATGGATGCCTCTACCCGAAGTGCAAACCAGGACAAATTCCTGATGGAAGAAGTAGACGTTATTGTAGCTACGATTGCCTTTGGAATGGGGATTGACAAACCGGATGTCCGTTTCGTCATCCACTACGACATTCCCAAAAGCCTGGAAGGGTATTACCAGGAAACCGGACGCGCGGGAAGAGACGGAGGCGAAGGCATCTGTATCACCTATTACAGTTACAAGGACATTCAGAAACTGGAAAAATTTATGCAAGGGAAACCGATAGCCGAACAGGAAATCGGGAAACAATTGCTGATGGAAACCGTATCTTATGCGGAAACCTCTCTATGCCGTCGAAAAGTCCTGCTCCATTATTTCGGAGAAGATTTCGAGGAAGACAATTGCGGATGCTGCGACAACTGTCTGTATCCGAAGAAAGAGTTCGAGGGCAAAGAATATATATTAGACGCTCTCACATTGGTTTCAGAAATAAAAGAAAAATTTAAAATAGAGCACTTGGTCAATATCCTGATCGGGGAAGCCGATTCAGCTATAAAGGCTTATAAACACGACAAACTGGAAATGTTCGGAAGCGGGGCAGAAAAAAGCCGCCAATTCTGGACCATGGTTTTCAGAAGGGCTTTAATCAGCCGACTCATTGAAAAAGATATTGAACAATACGGTGTAATAAAAATAACGAAAGAAGGACTGGATTTTCTAGAACACCCTAAAGAATTTATGCTGATGGAAGATCGTAATTTTGAGGAAAATGAAGAAAAGATTCAGGAGAAAGGCGGCGTTTCCGCATTAGACAACACTTTATTTGCTATCCTGAAAGATTTACGGAAAAAAATTGCTAAAACCAACAACTTACCTCCTTATGTTATTTTCCAGGATCCCTCTTTGGAAGATATGTGTATTAATTACCCTATCACTATTGAAGAATTAGCGAATATCCAGGGAGTAGGAACAGGCAAGGCCCAAAAATACGGAAAAGAATTTGTAGAAGTCATCAAACAATATGTAGAAGATAACGAAATCGAACGGGCTCAGGATATGGTGGTGAAAACGGTAGCCAACAAATCCAAATTTAAAGTATATATCATTCAGAACATCGACCGTCAGATTGATTTGGAAGACATCGCTTCAGCCCAGGGACTCAGCTATGAAGAACTGATCAAAGAGATGGAAGCAATTGTATTTTCCGGAACAAAACTCAATATCGACTATTATATTAATAAAATTCTGGACGAAGAACAACAAAAGGAAATATTCGATTATTTCATGGAAGCCCAGACCGACAATATTGCAGAAGCCTTTGACGAATTTGAAGGAGATTATTCCGAAGAAGACCTGCGTCTCATGCGGCTGAAATTTCATTCCAAACACGGAAACTAAAATCAGAAAGAAAAGGAATTATCCTTTGGCAAGCTATCCGGTAAATAAGAGTTTACCCTATCCCATTTTGTCTGACGCTTCGCCGATAAATAGAATCCCGGTCCTGCCCCATAAACAAATCCGGAGTTCCTTTATCAGCGAAGTGTTTTATTTTCTCCTGAAGAAATAATCTTCTGTTTCCTTCAACGGACTGCCCTATTTCTCTTTATCAACAGAACGGACAAAAGGAATATCGTCCCGGAATAATTTACGATAAGTAATATGGGTTTTCACGGCTTTGGCACTCAGATAGTCCATTAAATGCATCATCTGTGGATTAAAGTCCCCCACCCAGTTCATCTCTAAAAATTTATAACAACTGTTTCTCTCTACAATTGTTTCACAAAAACGTTTGATTAAAGCTGCTTCGACCCCTTTTCCCTGAAATTCGGGAACGACTCCGAAAAGCTGGCCTAAAGCAACATTCACTTTCTTTATGTGACGGTAATACAAAAATTTCAGTATTCCGATAAAATTCAGCTTTCCGTTTAAATGCCTGATCACCTGATTCATCTCCGGAAACATCAGGTAAAAACCAATGGGATTTCCTTTGAAATAAGCAAAATAAATCAGATCTTTATCAATGACAGGTTGCAAACTCTTATAAATAGCTTCCACCTGTTCCCGGGTAATGCCGTCTACTCCATGCACTTCCAAATTCCAAGCTTTATTATATACTTCCAGTAAAGAGTCAATCGCTTTTTGTTTTCCGATTTCCCGGTAAGTAGAAACAGTGTAATCCGGATTTTTCAGCAGACGGTCGGCTTTCCATACCACAACAGGAGCTAAACTTTCCATTACCAAACGGTTGCGGTACGTAAACTGCTTGAAATAATCCCGGAAACCGTATTCTTCAAAAAACTTCACATAATAAGAATGCGTATAGGGCATGGCATAGTTCGGAAACTGATCAAATCCGTCCACCAACAATCCCCACCATTCCATCCGTTCACCAAAATTCACAGGGCCTTCCATCGCTTCCATCCCTTTGTTTTCCAGCCATTCCCGGCATTTATCGAAAAGCATAAAAGCAGCTTTCTTATCGTCTATACATTCGAAAAAGCCCATTTGTCCCACAGCATATTTGTCCAGCCGGCAGGTTTTTCCGTTGATAAAGGCAGCTACCCGCCCGACACTATGCCCTGCTTCATTATACAATACCCAACGGCTGCATTCTCCGTTTTTGAAACAGGGATTTTTCTCCGGATCAAATACATTGCGGATATCATTATCCAAAGGACGTATCCAATACGCATTATTTCGATAAAGTTTTACAGGTAAGTGTAAAAACTCCCCCTCCTGTTTTTCCGTTTTAACTTCTGTAATTGTATACATAATTTAATTTACTAAGCCCACCGACTTATTTCCTGTTCCCGTAACCTCTTTTAATAAAGTTTATTACGATCCCGAAACGAATAATTAACGGTGACCGGTTATTTACCAAAACCACACTTCCCTCACCAGCTCACCACTTTTGAATGCCTCCTGTCGTAGAGATACTTTAAACGCCATTCCAATTTTCTTTCCCATACGACCAGAATGGCCAGAACCAAGCGGGGCAGAATCAACCACCATACAGGCAAACCAATCATCATAAACAACAAAGGATCCTCCACCTCAGAATGGGAAACAGCCAGATGATGATTTAATAAATCGGCTTCTCTTCTTTCCAGTTTTCCTAATTTGGCATAATCCATCATAATAGCCGAACCATAAGCCAGCCCCACTGTATTTCCCAATATCCATAAAAATGAAGCAGAAGCCGTCAAACCAAATAAATTCATAAGCGGAGCAAATAAGTGGGAAAGCCACTTTAACACCCCGAATTCTTCCAGTAAACGTTGAACAATCATCAACGAAACGATAATCCCGAATATTTTTACACACAGCCACAAGCTGTTTTCCAGCCAATGAAAAAAGGTTGCAGAAAACCCCGCTTCCACCACTTCTGTCTGAGAAAGGGCCTCCGGCATGACGGGCAATATCCCGTTTAAAAAGAAGGCGGCCACAAAACTTCCTGCCAAGCGGACTCCAATCATACGTAAAGCGGTAGATCCGGTTTTTTGTTGTACCAGCGTTTCGATAATAAAACCGTGGGAAATCAGACACATCATTGCCAGTATCACCCCTTCCCTCACGGTAAAATCCAGGGTCGTAATCAACGCAATAACAGTATAAATATTAGTAAAAATACTGGTCACAAATACCAGAGCTGCATCTCCGGGTAATCCCAGACAGGTAAACAAAGGGGACGCAAAAGAAGACAGATAAGGTAAAATATTAAAATAAGATAAAAGCATGACAAAAAAGGATACCGGCAGCATAATCTTGAGAAACCAGCAAGAAGTTTTCAAAGCTACCGGTAAGGCTTTTTTTATACAACCGAAAACACGTTCTTTAATCAAAAGTCGTCAATTTATGTTAAACACCCCAATTCTTCAGTTCTCTACCTCAATTCTTCCGTCAGCAGACGGATTTCCATAGTAGGACTGATCCGTTCATATAAGATATTATACACTGCATTGGTAATCGGCATGTGTACATTGTAATGTTCGTTGATTTCTTTGATTCCCTTTACGGCAAAGTACCCCTCAGCAATCATGAGCATTTCCATCTGTGCTGATTTTACGGAATACCCTTTCCCTATCATCGTTCCAAAAGTCCGGTTCCGGCTGAATTGAGAATAAGCAGTTACCAGCAAATCCCCAAGATAAGCGGAACTTTTTATATCCCGGTGTATGGGATGAACTGCCGCTACAAAACGTTCGATTTCCTGTATTGCATTGGAGATCAGGACCGCCTGAAAATTATCTCCATATCTCAGTCCGTGACAAATCCCGGCCGCAATGGCAATCACATTTTTCAACACCGCAGAATATTCCGTCCCGTAAATATCATCCAAAATACTGGTCTTCACATAATGGCAATCGAAAGTCTGGGCGACTTGACGGGCAATTTTCAGGTCATTGCTGGCAAAAGTCAGGTAAGACAAACGCTCTAATGCAATTTCTTCAGCATGGCAAGGACCGGAAATAATCACAATTTGCTCCAAAGGTACACCGAAATAATGATTAAAAAATTCCCCGATAATCATATTATCATCGGGTATTAATCCTTTGATAGCCGAAACGACAACTTTCTTCTTTAACGGAACAGTTATATTTGCTGTCACATTTTTCAAGAAAGCACTGGGGATGGCAAAAATGATGACATCACACATGCCGATCAGTTTATTTATATCATCGGTAAAGGTGATTTTAGAGAGATCAAATTCGACCTCACAAAGATAACGCGGATTATGACTTAAAGCCCGGAAAGCTTTGATGGTATCGAAATTCCGCATAAACCAATTGATATGGTCATTTGTTTCCGTCAATATTTTGGCTATAGCCGTAGCCCAACTTCCTCCTCCGACAATACCTAATCTGGGTTTTTCTGGTAGTTCCATGATAATAGGTTTATATTTACGATCTGCAATTTACGACTTTAATCGTAAAACATACATCTGAAATCTCAAAGTTATTTCCCTGTCCACCTTTTTACATCCTCCTGGGAAGGCGCTGTCAATCCCAGTTTTTCCTTTTTGTTGATTCCGCAAAGCTGCTGATGCAGTTTATTGGGATTCTCTACTGCTTTCAGGGCTTCAACGGTCAATATTCCCGCTTTTTTCACCACTTCTATCCATTCTTTGGGGACTCCTGCCTCTCCGAATTTATCTTCTCCGTCTACCGCTATCTTCTTTTCGGGTTTCATCTGAGGGAAAAACAACACATCCTGAATAGAAGGGCTATCGGTAAGGAACATACACAAACGGTCGATACCTATTCCCATACCTGAAGTCGGAGGCATACCATATTCCAGCGCCCGTACAAAATCGTAATCAATATACATGGCCTCGTCATCTCCCCTTTCCTGCAATTTCATCTGCTGCTGAAAACGGTCCAGCTGATCGATGGGATCATTGAGCTCGGAATAGGCATTTGCAACTTCTTTCCCGTTGACAAACAACTCAAACCGTTCCGTCAGATCCGGATGGCTTCTGTGTTTCTTTGTCAGAGGGGACATTTCCTTCGGATAGTCATAAATAAAGGTAGGCTGAATATAGTGTCCTTCACATTTTTCGCCAAAAATTTCATCGATCAGTTTGCCTTTTCCCATCGTTTTATCCACAGCTATCCCCATTTCTACGCAAGCATCATAGAGCTCTTCTTCGCTCATTTTTTCAATATTATAACCTGTATATTCCAGAATGGCGTCCGTCATCCGGATCCGGCGGAAGGGAGGAGTAAAATCGATTTCCTGATCCCCGATCCGGGTTTTCAGGGTACCATTTACAGCCATAGCTGCACGGGCGATCATCTCTTCCGTAAAATTCATCATCCAGAGATAATCTTTATAAGCCACGTATATTTCCATACAAGTAAACTCCGGATTATGTGTCCTGTCCATTCCTTCATTCCGGAAATTACGTGAAAACTCATATACGCCTTCAAACCCGCCTACAATCAACCTTTTCAGATACAACTCATTTGCAATTCTCAAATACAAAGGAATATCCAAAGCATTGTGATGCGTAATAAAAGGACGGGCAGAAGCCCCTCCCGGAATAGCCTGTAAAACCGGCGTTTCTACTTCCAGATACCCCTGACTGTTAAAAAATTCCCGAATCGCATTGATCATACGGGTTCTCTTTACAAACACTTCTTTTACCTGAGGATTCACGATCAGGTCCAAATACCGTTGCCGGTAACGTAACTCCGGATCCGTAAAAGCATCGAAAACTTTTCCGTCTTTTTCCTTTACAATAGGTAAAGGACGCAAAGACTTCGACAACATAACCAACTTCCGGGCATGTACAGAAATTTCTCCGGTTTGCGTACGGAAAACATACCCCTCTACACCAACCAAATCCCCAATATCCATCAACTTTTTAAACAAAGTATTATAAGCTGTAGCGTTTTCGTCCGTTGAGATATCATCCCGGCTGACATACACCTGAATTTTTCCTGTAGAATCCTGCAATTCAAAAAATGAGGCTTTACCCATAATCCGGCGACTCATCATTCTTCCGGCAATAACAACCTCCCGTTTCGGTCCGGCATCGTCAAAATTTTCCTTTATCTCTGCTGCCCGGCCTGTTACCTTAAATTCTGCAGCGGGATATGCCTCTATTCCCAATTTCGCCAATTCCGCCAAAGAGTTACGGCGGATGATTTCCTGTTCACTTAATTCAGAAAAACCCATTTTTATTATAATTTAAATAATTTATTATCAGTACATTAATTTCCACATTCCTTTCCGGGACTGCAAAGATAATAAAAAAATAAAGAGAAAACTATCTATTCGTTTGATTTGTAACTGCATACCTTTTTTATGTTTAAACTGTTGAAAAATTATACTTTTTTAGTTTTGAAATAACAAGGAATTTCCGCTTCTTTGTATCAGAATTGGAAAAAAGTATAATGAAAAAAAGATGGGTTATAAACACTCCCCCGGAGGAAAATAAAATATCAGAACTAGCACATAAATTAAATTGTCCCCCCGTTATTGCAAACCTTCTGCTGCAAAGGGATATAGACACAGCAGAAAAAGCACAGGCCTTTTTCTACCCTTCCCTCAGCATGCTTTACGATCCGTTCTTAATGAAAGATATGGATAAGGCTGTAGATCGTTTGGACAAGGCGATCGCCCAAGAGGAAAAAATCTTAATATACGGAGATTACGATGTAGACGGTACCACTGCTGTAGCTTTACTTTATAAATATCTCAAAAACAAGTGTAATCATTCGAATCTCGAATACTATATCCCGGATCGATATACGGAAGGTTATGGCGTATCTGTAAAAGGCATAGATTATGCCGCGGAAAATGACTTTTCCCTCATTTTAGTGACAGACTGCGGAGTGAAAGCAGTGGAAAAAGTCCGGTATGCTAAAGAAAAAGGCGTTGATATCATCATCTGCGACCACCATACACCGGGAGATTCCTTGCCGGAAGCAATTGCCGTACTGGACCCTCAGCGGAAAGATTGTAATTATCCTTATAAATGGCTCAGTGGTTGCGGGGTAAGTTTCAAACTGGTGCAGGCCCACAGTATAAAACACAATCTGCCGATGTCGGAACTTTATAAATTGCTGGACCTTTTATGTGTCAGCATTGCCAGTGACATTGTGCCGATTACCGGGGAAAACCGGATCCTGGCTCACTACGGGCTTCAGCAGCTAAATGAAAAACCCAGTTTAGGACTTAAAACCATCATTGAGGTCTCCGGTATTGACAAAGAAATTACAATAAACGATATTGTATTCCGGATCGGTCCCCGGATCAATGCTGCCGGACGGGTCGAATCGGGAAACAGAGCGGTTGACTTATTGGTATCCGATGAGCGGTTCTCTGCCAATGGTATCGCGTCTGATATCAATATTTTCAACGACCGCCGGAAAAAACTGGATCACGACATTACAGAAGAAGCCATCGCTCACATTACCCACTCTGAAATAGAACCTTCCCGGAAAACGACTGTTCTTTTCAACCCCAAATGGCATAAAGGCGTCATCGGAATTGTAGCTTCCCGTTTGACCGAGTCCTTTTACCGTCCTACTATTGTGCTGACCGAATCCAATGGTATGGCGACCGGTTCAGCCCGCTCCGTTGAAGGATTCGACCTCTATTATGCCATTTCTCAATGCAGTGAACTACTGGAAAATTACGGGGGCCATAAATATGCTGCGGGCCTGACCCTGAAAATTGAAAATATAGAACCTTTCAAAAAGAAGTTTGAGCAAATAGTACAGGAAACGATCAATGAAGATATGTTAACGCCTCAAATTAATATTGATGCGAAAATCAAACTCTCCGATATTACCCCTGAACTCTACAATATGCTTCAGAAATTCGCTCCTTTCGGACCGAATAATACCATCCCGGTTTTTATGACCGAAAATGTAACCAATTTTATTGGTACCCGCAGGGTCGGAAGAAACAATGAACATTTAAAACTCGTTGTAGTGGATGATACCCGTATCTGCAACGACCGCAGCGGTATTGGTTTCGGAATGGGATATTTATACGAAGAAGTAAATTCCGGTCAATATTTTAACATTTGTTATTCACTTCAGGAAAACGAATTTATGGGAAAAGTCGATATACAGATGATGCTGAAAGACATTAAATTCCATAATCCGGAAAAAACAGAAGAATCCTGACCCTAAAGAGAGATATGCAAAGTTTATCTTCGAAATTGTTAGAAAAAGCAGTAGAACAGTTTGCTTTATTACCGGGAGTAGGCAGAAAAACGGCCCTGAAATATGTACTTTTTATGCTGAAAAAAAAGCCCGAAGAAGTTCACACTTTCCTTCAGAGCCTGGAGGATTTGAAAACGAACCTCCGGGAATGTCCGCAATGTCACAATATTTCCGACAACAATCTCTGTGAAATATGCAGCGATTCCAAACGGGACAACTCTTTAATCTGTGTAGTGGAAAGCATCAAAGATATTATGGCCATAGAAGCCACCTCCCAATACTACGGTCTCTATCATGTATTGGGCGGCATTATATCCCCTATGGAAGGTATAGGCCCGGCAGATCTGCATATCAACAGCTTACTTGAAAGAGCCGGCAAACCGGAAGTAAAAGAAATAATCTTTGCCCTCAGTGCTACGATAGAGGGGGATACTACCGGTTATTACATTTATAAAAAACTCAAAAACAAAGAAGCTCTTTCTATTACAACGATCGCCAAAGGTATATCTGTCGGTAACGACCTGGAATATACCGACGAACTGACGCTTGGACGGTCGATCCTCCACCGGGTATCTTTTACAGGCAACTGATTCAGACTTGAATACCTGTCAGGACGAAGCTGAACACAGCAAATACATTCCTTATAACAAAGTAAAAGCAAAAGGCATCAAATCGCTGGCCTTCAGGCAGATTGATTCCTGTTTACCGACCAGTATGACATCGAAATCCCCATGACGCCTGATCATTTCCATCATTACCTGCCTGCATGCCCCGCAAGGAGGGACAAACTCTCCTGTCTGTTGTCCTCCGCTGGCTCCTGCTACAGCCAAAGCCTTTATCCCTATACCCGGATAACGGGCCCCGGCATAATACAATACAGTCCTTTCTGCACACATTCCGCTGGGATAAGCAGCGTTTTCCTGATTCGTTCCGGTCAATATCTCCCCATTTTCCAACAAGACAGCAGCTCCCACTGAAAAACCAGAATAAATACTATAGGCATCGGGTAAAACCTCTACCGCCATTCGACACAACAATTCATATTCTGAAGGATAAGAATTTTTATAAACAGTATAATCAATCTTAACTTCTCTTTTATCCATTGCTTATTTTTATTACTTTTACGTCGTCGTACAGGATTTGTAAAGTTCGTAAAAGTTTATTAAAAGCAGAATATAAAAAGAACTTTTTTTATTATTTTCTGATCCTTTTGCATTACGGGAATATGAAGAAGCTTACTAAAATATTTTTAATCTTATTGTTAAGCAGTTTAAGCCTAACTGTTTTTAGCCAGTCCAGAAAAGAATTTATCCGAAAATATAAACACATTGCCATTAAAGAAATGGAAAGAACCGGTATTCCTGCCAGTATAAAACTGGCTCAGGGTATTCTGGAGTCCGGCTGCGGACAATCGGATCTTTCCGTCAATGCGAACAATTATTTCGGAATAAAATGCCACGAATGGGTAGGTCCGACCTTCCACATGGACGACGATTCAGCCGACGAATGTTTCCGAAAATATAAAAATCCGGAACAATCCTGGATTGATCACAGTGAATTTTTAGTCAACCGCCCCCGTTATGCCGGCCTTTTTAAAATTCCGTCCACCAATTACAGAGCCTGGGCAAAAGGATTAAAAGCAGCCGGATACGCGACAAATCCCCAGTATGCGGATATGCTTATCAAAATTATCGAAGAAGAAGAACTTTATAAATACGATCATCCTGTAGAACGTCCGCTCACTCAACCGGAAACCGTAACTGCTTCCGGGAAAAAGCCCCCGCTTTCTCCCTCTGCAACGAAACCCACATCCGTCAATTACCGGAAACGGGAAGAAATGCGGAATGGCCTCATTTGTATTGAAATCCGGGAAGGGGATTCTTTCGAAAATATTGCAACGTATTACGGTATAAAACTCCGGAAGCTATTGCAGTACAACGATAAAAAAGACCCGTCCCTGACGATCGGACAATATGTATATTTAAAAAAGAAAAAAAATAAAGCAGCCAAAGGATATGAATTTCACCGTGTAAAAACAGAAGATACTTTATATTTGATATCCCAGATGTACGGAGTAAAACTTAAAAGTCTGGTTAAATTCAATTATATGGACAGCAATGTCCCCCTTATTGAAGGAGAAAAGATTTACCTGAGAAGCAAAGCTGGAATTTAATATTTTGGATACGTACTAACAGTAAAAAATGGGAAATAGAACAAATACATTTCTGTCATTCAATACGCCTTTCGGGCTCCTTATGGGAGGATCTTTTATTATAGCTTCCTATATGTACTTCCGGTATAACGGGAATATTTATGCTAATCCGGCTCTGGACAGGACACTCACTTTCCTGTACATCATCGGACTTTTTATTCAGATCCGCAGATACCGGGAAAGCCCTGAATTACAAGGGTACATTTCCTATGGAAAAGCTTTAAAAACAGGCAGTTTTTTATCTGTGGCCACTGCTTTTGTATACGCGGTTTATACTTTTTTTATTTACTCTGCTCATCCGGAAACCCTGAAGAATTACTTATCTACCGTAGAAACGGTATTTAAAGAACTTTATCCGAATTCTCCTTTGGCGGACAATATGACGCAAATGCTGAATGCTTTTACAACACCTGTTTCCATGGGATTTTCCGAATTTATATCCAAAACATTGATGGGAATCATTTATACATTGATTATAGCTGCTTTTTTGAAAAAAAGAAACCCGGCAGAAAGTTAGTTTTTCGACGTTCAAACAGTAATTTAAACTTGTAAATCGAATCTCTATGAATATTTCCATAATTATCCCGCTCTATAACGAAGAAGAATCCCTGGCCGAACTGACAGCATGGATTGAAAAGGTAATGAAAGAAAATCAATTTAGCTACGAGATTATTATGGTAGACGACGGAAGTACGGATCACTCCTGGAAATGTGTAGAAAATTTATCCGCCCGTAATTCTGCTATACGCGGCATAAAATTCAGACGCAATTATGGAAAATCAGCAGCTTTACACTGTGGCTTTCAGGTAGCGCAAGGAGAGGTTGTCATCACTATGGATGCCGATATGCAAGATAGCCCGGACGAAATACCCGCTCTTTTTCAAATGATAGAAAAAGAGGATTACGATATGGTATCGGGATGGAAAAAGAAGAGATACGACCCGCTCTCCAAAACAATCCCGACCAAAATATACAATGCTACAGCCCGCAAATTCTCCGGACTGAAATTACATGACTTTAATTGCGGACTTAAAGCTTATAAAAACAAAGTCGTGAAAAGTATAGAAGTATACGGAGAAATGCACCGGTATATACCGATTTTAGCCAAACAGGCCGGATTTACCAAAATCGGAGAAAAAGTAGTACAGCACCGGGCCCGCAAATATGGTAAAACAAAATTCGGAGGTCTGAACCGCTTTATTAACGGTTTTCTGGATTTATTATCCATTTCTTTTATTACCCGGTTTGCCAAAAAACCCATGCATCTTTTCGGAGCTTTAGGTACTTTTTTATTTCTGATCGGCTTTTGTTCTATCGCCTGGATCGGAATAGAAAAATACATGTATCTCGTCAAAGGCATCCGTGCTTCTCTGATTACAGACAGTCCTTATTTTTACATAGCTTTAACCTGTATGATACTCGGCACTCAATTATTTTTGGCCGGGTTTGTAGCTGAGCTGGTTTCCCGGTCTGCAGTCGACCGGAATGTATACCAAATTGACAAAGAAATCTGAATGGAAGGGGTAAATGTTTAAATGTTCAAACGTTTAAGCGCTTAAACGTTCAAACAATCCTATGCTTTTTTATCCGTATGTACGGTCCAGATGGTCTCTGCGGTACAATGCACCCGTTCACCGGATAGATCTTTTACCTGGTGGTAAACAATTACGCGATCCCCTTCGGAGAATAGGTGGTAATAGGAATTTATAAGACTATCCGGCATAATTTCGTGTTCATACACGATTTCTACTTCCGTCAATATATGATTTTTAAGAAAATCAAAAGGCAAGGAATTCGTAATCCATCTCATATAGGAAGCTTGGGTCACATGCCCGTTAAAATCGATATTATCAAAAGTTGCTGTAAACTGACGGTATTCCTGAAAATCCGTTCCCTTCTCCTTTTCATTCATCAAATGTGTAAGAGGCAGTTTTTCAATCTGATGGGAAGTACTCATTTCCACAACCTTTGCTGATTGACGTATGGGTCGTCTCCTGTTTAAATCGACAGTCATCCACTCGGAAGTGGCCCTGACAATTTCTTCTCCGTTTTCCCTCAACATCCGGTAATCTCTCAAAGCAAATAAACGGTCGATTCCCGAAGGCCAGGTTTCCAGCACCACTTCCTCATCGTGATGAGGCATTTTGTGAATTTCTATATGCAGGCGATGCAACATCCAGGTTAAACCCGCTTTATTCAGGGTATCTACATCTACTCCCAGAAGCTTGGTTTGGCCTTCGGCTACATCATTAAATAAATCACATAATGTCTTAATAAACAACCGTCCCTTATAATTAGTATAATGGTTATATATCTTAATTTTTTCCGAATATTTGGTAATTACCATCTTTCCTTATTTTCAGGTAAAAATAAGGATATTTCAGCAGACTTCCATCTTCCGAAGTAAAAAGTTAAATTCCTGCGGCTGAATTTTTCTCTTCCTTCTGCCCTTTAAAATAAACCGGCAAGTTTCCCTCTTTCCGGAGTCCTTCTTTCCTAAAAGAAATTAAGATAATGTAACAAATAGAAGGGATATTTCCGTACAAACAGTAAAAACCGTTATAAATGCAAAATATCTATATCTTGGTATTGTTGTATCTGTTAGCTGCCTGTACAAAAGAAAAAAGTAGTGAATCCTTTTCTTCTCCCCGGCCGGTAAAAGTCGTAAAAGTCGGTTCACTCAGCACCATAGACAGGACCTATACAGGTACGGTAGAAGCGGAAGAATTCAGTATTCTCGCGTTCAAAGTTGCCGGAACACTCACCTCCCTTCAGGTAGAAGAAGGTCAGATTATACCGAAAAACGATCTCATTGCCCGTATCGACCCGATAGACTACCAACTTAACTATCAAACGGCAGCATCCAATTACGAAACGGCAAAATCCATATACGAACGTACCGATCGCCTCTTACAGCAGAATGCAACAGCTGTTCAGAATCTGGAGATTGCACAGGCCGATTATATCCGGGCAACTTCCGCCCTCAATATTGCCAAACGTACTTTGGGATATACCCGGCTTCTGGCGCCTTTCAAAGGACTGATTGAAAAAAAATATGTGGAAAACTTTCAGGAAGTACAAATAGGAGAACCCATTGTCCGGCTAGTAAATCCCGATAAACTCAACATCCGGTTTATTTTACCGGAAACCGCCATTTCACTTATGCAAATTCCGAAAACCATTTACGTACAATTTGATACTTATCCGGAACATTGGTTCCGGGCTGAAATCAAGGAATATATTTATTCTTCAGATGGTTCCGGTATACCTGTAACACTGAGAATTAATGATCCGGACTTCGACCCTTTCCGGAAAGAAGTTTATCCCGGTTTTTCTGCAAAAGTTCTGCTCAAAATAGAAAATACAATCTCCGATAATTTTATCATCCCTGCGAGTGCTTTACTTTTCGAAAATAACCGGTATTACATCTGGTTAGTCAATCCGGAACAGATGACTGTGCAACGTCATCCCGTAAAAGTTTTGTTTTTCGAAGATAAAGCGCTGATCAAAAAAGGACTTTACCAAAATGATATCATCGTCACCGCAGGTGTATCCGACTTAAAAGACGGACAGAAAGTGAGTATACAAAATTCAAATACGAATCAATAAAACCGGAATTATGAGTTTTTTAAAGGAATTTAAAGCTTTTGCCATGAAAGGCAATGTGGTCGATATGGCCGTCGGCATTATCATCGGCGGAGCTTTCGGCAAAATCGTATCGTCTCTGGTAAGCGACATCATCATGCCACCTATCGGGCTCTTAATCGGAGGGGTAAACTTCAAAAACCTCGTCATACACCTGAAACCCGCAGAAGTAGATCCTACAGGAAAAGTTATTGAAGCAGTCAATATCAATTACGGAAATTTCATTCAAACCAGTCTGGATTTCCTCATTATAGCATTCTCTATTTTTCTGGTCATTAAAGGAATGAACAGCCTCCGTAAAAAACAAGTTCCTCCTCCCCCTCCTGCTCCTCCGGCTCCAACGAAAGAAGAAACTCTGCTTACAGAAATCCGGGATATTTTAAAAGAGAAAAAAAATCAATAACCTTCTTATTTTTTCCGGGGAAAACAAAAACAAATACCTCCTGCCGCAAAAATTAACGCCTCCCGGTTAAACGGAATGCAGATTGCTGAGTATGTATCAGCTGCTACAATTCATTTATCCGGGAAGCGCCGGTGACAGGCAGTCAACTGTACCTCCTTTCCGATCCTGAAAGGCTACGGACAGATGTGTTTAATTATCTCTCCTGCAATATTATTTCTATCACATAATCGACATCGGTAGGGATCTTCCCTAATTTTAAAGTTACTCCCTCCTTGTCCTGACGGAAACCGACAGGGTTTCCATTTTGATAAACACTGGCCTTCTTTACTTTTACGCCTTTCAAAGGAAGATATAGAACTGTATCCTGTACATCCAGCAGATGTACATACAGAACATTCCCTTTCTGGGTCGTCACTCCCCAATGATGCGGAGCAATAATTCCGGCCCGGGTCCCGTATATTGTATTCCCGTATATCTTCAGCCATTCCCCCATCTCCTGCAAGCGTTTCACAGATTCTTCGGGGATTTCCCCATTCGGACGGGGCCCTACATTCAGCAAAAGATTACTGTTATTCCCGGCCGCTTTCACCAGGTAACGAATTAGATCTTCTGTGGATTTAAAGTTGTGGTCCTGTAGATTATATCCCCAGGTCCTGTTCATGGTCTCACAAGTTTCCAAAGGTAAAGTTCCGATTTCAGATTCTCCGGAATAGCCGGCAGTATTCTGTCCAGGCAAATCGCGTTCGAACATTTGAAAATCTTCTCCCGCCTTCGGCGCCTGATGATGATTATTCCCGATCAGACAGGCCGGTTGCAAACGGTGAATCAATGCGTACTGTTCTTCTAACCGCCAGGGAGCATCTTTTTTATCCCACCAACCGTCAAACCATATTCCGCCGACAGTTCCGTAATTCGTCAGCAATTCCGTCAGCTGGGCATCTGTAAATTTCAGATAATTTTCCCAATTTCCTTCCGCTTTCCTTCCGGTTTTATGTCCGGTCCGTCCTAAAGGGAAATAGTCGGGATGATGCCAGTCCAAATGGGAATAATAAAAAAACAATTTTATTCCGGCTTTTTTGCAAGCCTCTGCCAACTCTTTTATCACATCGCGTCCGAAAGGTGTGGCATCAACAATATTATAGTCCGACTGCCGGGTGGCAAACATCGAAAAACCGTCGTGATGCCGGGAAGTAATGCAAATGTATTTCATGCCCGCCTTTTGAGCAACCGCTACCCATTCTTCGGCGTTGAACTTAGAAGGATAAAAACCGGCCGCCAATTTTTGGTATTCTTTCTCATTCAGACCTTTCTGTTCCAATACCCACTCTCCGCTTCCCAGCATACTATAGATCCCCCAATGGATAAACATTCCGAAACGGGCATCCCGGAATTCCTCCCGGTTTTTCAGATTCTCGGCTGATGGAACATAAACCGCTGCCTCCTGTCCGTTTACCCCTATCCAGGTACACAGCAGATACAGCATAAATAAATAATATTTCATGGTATTTTTTATTTAAAAGTAAAAAATACCCGAAAAACACTTGTTCCTGATTTCTGCCAACCGATTTTTCCGCCTGATATTCTTACGGCTTCCGGTACCAGCCCCTTCCCACAAAGTATTTTTCGGATATTTCAAAAAACATTTTTTGAATCCCGTTTTATTCTTTCCTTAAAAATTCAGTTTATAACCTACAGAAAGCTGGAATACATGATTTTTATTAGACTTTCCAATAACATCCTTATCAAAAACATTTGTCAATCCGATATTATAACGGGCAGAGAACATTATCCCCATATCCAGTTCATAAGAAGCACCGACAGCCAGACTCAATCCCACAGTATTGAGATTATGCAATTTTACTTTAGTCGTTGCATCTCCGACTTTCAACACATCTTTTGCATTTAAAGCAAATTCCAATTGAGGCCCTACTTCTACATTTAATCTATCCCAGACATTTAAACGGGCTAAAACGGGTATATTCAAATAATTTACCCTTATCATTTCCTTTACTTTAGAACCCTCATAATCATATTTATCTCTTGCTCCTTGCCGGGAATACAACAATTCAATCTGCATCCCGACAAAGTCAGTAAATTTCACATTAGCAAAACCTCCGATATGAATGCTCGCCTTATTGTTCATATCAAAATAATTAGTGAGATTGGTTACGTTTAACCCCACTTTAGGACCAAAATTTAAATCAGACTGAGCTTTTACACTTCCGAAAAATGCCACAGCGACAACTAACAATAAAATTCTTTTCATATCACACTCTTTTTGGTTATTATTCTAGAACAAAGTTAAAAAATATTTCATAAAAATAACAAAAATCGTGCCGCGATAAGAGACTCAGCCTTTCCTCTTCACTATCCTTTTAATACCTGAAATAAAATAAGCTTAAATATACAGGTGTTTAAATGTTTAAAATGTGCAGGTATTTAAAAGTCAGAGCGGTTGAATGAGGAAAGATGGAATAATGGCACTTTGTGCCGGATGAAGGTTCGTCTGACAACTCACGGATTCACGAACCTTCGGTCCTGATTAAAAATAAGTAAAAACCTGAATTTTATCCTGCACTGAAATGTAAAACGGATTCCAAAGATAACATTTACCTATAGCTAAGAGCTTTTGGAACATTTAAACACTTATACACTCTATCCCCGCAGTCTGTAAGATAAAAAAAGAGACCGTCAAAAAATGAACGGTCTCTGATTTATAAAAAACAAAAGAATTACCAATTAAACTTATAACCCACTGAAAATTGGAATACATTGTTTTTATTGCTTTTTCCAAAAGTATCCTTGTCAAAAGCGTTGCTCAATCCCAGATTGTACCGGGCAGATACCAAAAACCGGTCGAACAGATCATAAGACAACCCCAAAACGAAGCTAGCTTCTATGGAGTTCAGATCATGCATCTTATCTTTTACAGTTGTTCCTGAATGTTTGTATTTAGATTTGGCATTCAAACCTATTCCCAACTGAGGACCTAAATCCACACTCAAACGATCCAATACATACAAACGGGCTAAAACAGGTATATTCAGATAATTCACCCGGTAATTTACTTTCTCTCTGATTCCGTCGATATCTACCTTGTCTCTCCACCCCTGGCGGGAATACAAAACTTCGACTTGTAAACCGATGAGATCGGTAAAACGGGCTTCTCCAAAAACGCCGACATTGATACTGGCTTTGCTGTTTCCGTGTGAATGAGATATATTACTCACATTTAAACCTACTTTAGGCCCGATCGTGTATTCTGTCTGAGCCTTTGCACTACCCAACAGGGCAATACCCGCAATGAATGCTAATAATAATTTTTTCATTTTAGTTCTAGTTTAGTTCGTTAATAATAAGACAAAGTTATGAAACATTCACGAAATATGGAGGGCATAAAAAACGGGTATCCGCTCAGATACCCGTATTTTATACTATAAAATGTTATGAAAACTTAATAAGTCAACTCAAACCAATGATCTTCATCCGTAGATACCGGAAGTGTACGAACTTTTAAAGTTCCTTTCTTCTGTTCCGGATCAAAATACCAACCCCTCTTTCCTGCTTTAAAGTCAGCGTCCGTGATATTTTTTAAAGCTGTACCGTTCAAAGAAACTTGCAAAGGGGGTTCTCCCGCATGTACGTTCAGTTCATAAGCCCTTTCTTTTAGCCGGCCTTTGTAGTCTCCGCGGGCTTTTCCGATATGTACGGTAATAGTCCCTTTTTTATCTTTAGGTGCAGACATGGAAATAAGGGTTTTGGCAAACTCTCCTTTCCGGTAATCCCTGCTTAACCCATCGTCTTCATACATGTCAAAAGCGCTATCCCCATAAGGATATAAATCCAAAGTCAATACATCCGCAGGTTTTTCCCATACATAATTCATCTGAGGATACATCGGAATAATCGCTCCCTGACGGATAAATACCGGGCAGATATCCAGAGCAGCCTTATACTTTTTCATCCATTTTCCACCTTCATACTTTTCGCCGGTCCAGTAATCATACCAAGTACCTTGAGGGAAATAAATATCTTCCCGTTCACAAGTTCCCCTCCAATCCCCCCTTTTATACACCGGAGCCACTAACATCCATTCCCCGCTCATAAACTGATATTGAGTAAGTGTATCATAAGTCACTTCGTCTTCCGGGAATTCCAATACCATAGCCCTGACCATAGGGACACCGCTTGTATGGGCTTCGTGGCAATATGTATAGGCATAAGGCATCAAGCGCATTTTTAACCTCAGATACTCCCGGTTAATCTCCTCATAAGGATGTCCGTAAAGCCAGGGTTGCTTATCTACAGGAGCCCATCCGCTCATAGTCATAATAATCGGAGTAAATACTTTCCATTGCAGATCCCGGGTATATGTAAAGGCAGAACCTCCGAATATTCCGTCTACATCACTGGTCGCAGCATTATAGGCTGATAATCCCGCTCCGGTTATTGTCGGAATATGATAGCGGATATAATCAAAATTGCCTGACTGGTCCCCACTCCATACGGTAGAATAACGCTGGGTACCTGCCCATCCACATACCGACCACACAAACCCCCGTTCATCAGAATTCTGCTCTATTCCCTCATAAGCTGCCTTGGTCCCATTTAAAGCAAATTCATAACCCGGTCCGACCCAAGCTACATCTAACTTACAAATACGGGTTCCACATTTTCCAACTTCATAAGCGATCTTATCCACTCCGTTCTCCGTCCACAAGCCGGTATAAAAACCCCGTTTCTTCAATTCCTGCACTACAGAGTCCAGCTTCACATAACCACATCCGTAACCGTCATTGGGTAATATCCATCCCCTTGGCATGTCATGTTCAATATATTTTTCTGCAACCTGTTGTATTACGTCCGGTGTCTGTTGCTTCCAGCCCACCCGTTGTTCCGGTTTATTGTAGCAATCGGCATCTCCCATTGTCAACATCCAGAGAGCAGGCATAAAAGGCTTACCGGTAATATCCGTATAATCATTCAGGATATTTTTCAGAGTCGGTCCATAAAAATAAAAAGCATCAAACCGGTTCTCATCGTGAGAAAGAATACTTGAATACTCTACTTTCATCCCGTCTTCTGCTGCCAGCTGCTCCATCCCGCTAAAGCAATATTTTCCCGGAGCAAAGGTGTTACGGAACACTCCATATCCGTTTGAAGACATATAAAACGGCACCGGATTAGAAACCTGGCCTTCATGCCAACCCGTTATCGATATATCCAAATCTTTTCCTCCATGAGAAAAACGTCCTTGCTGCATTCCTCCTCCATAAAAATGCTCCTTCCCTCCCCTCCTCAATGTCTGAGAAGTCTTTGCCCCGAAAGAAAGAGGCTCTCTCTCTTCAAATATCATTTTTTTATCCCCTTTATCATAAAGGGCAAACCGCAAAGGTTTTTTGTAAACCCGAACGACACAAGCCGGAGTAGTAAAACGGTAATAACGGCTATTTTCACTGACAGAAACGGAAGGATTTTTTATTCCGTAATCCACAACTATTGCATCCCCCGCCGGATTCGTATACTCCCCATCCTGAGCCAGCCATATCCGGAAAATATCGTTCCGGTAGAATATCAGTTTTACTTTCGAATATCCGGAAGCAAATTCAAACTCAGATTTATTCAATTTTTTAAATCCCGTTACTTCCCCAAGGCTCATTTTAGCAGCATACAAACGCACATTCAGCATATCATTGCCCTTCTTCTCATCTTTCCCGTATTTTGTTTCAAACTGAATTTTATGAGAGCCTTGCCGTGACAAATCTACCGGAGGGAAAACGACCATCCGCTCCTCCTGTTTTTCCATAGGTTTCCCCTGTGCATCCACCACCGCTTTTAATTGACGTCCATCCCCTAGACCGGCCCAAACCTCAAAATTCTCCCGAACCGGTAAAGCTCCTACATTCTTAATTTTAATTTTCAAGGTATCGTGAGCCGTAAATTCATTTCCCTCCGGCCGGTGGGATTCCAAACCGATAACAGCCACATCATTGGCATAAGGCTCCGACAATTCGATATCATCTACCATCCAATACCAGGAAAACATTCCTTTCCAGAAAAAACGAAGGTATACGGCAGGCTGATTGGCTGCGATCTCCGATATATCAATCTCCTCCTGAATCGGTTCATGCATATTCGTCGCTGCCGGACGATCCTTTAATACATCGTATTCTTTCCAGGTCTTCCCGTCCTTACTCACTCCTACCCATAATCCTTTATTCTTAGCGGTAAACCAATTGTTCCAACGGAAAGCGTGCTGAAACTTCAATACAACATCGTCCTTTCCTTCACAGTTAATCGCCGGAGTCTGAAAATAGCCGGAAGGATATTCTTTCCGTTGGTTCCACTTTGTCACTTCTTCCCCTGTAAATACTCCTGCCCGGTATTGCATATGATATCCCCGGCTTCCGGAAGCAATCGGAGGGGCCTGCTGGTTAAACTGAAAAGAACCCGGATAAGGCTGATCTGTGATTAACCACTCGTAAGTATGCCCTTCCGCTCCTGTCGAATCCACAATTATCCACCCTTCAGGCAACTTTCCCGAAGAAAAATCCTCTTTCCAAAAACTCTTTTGCTGGGCACTGAGCCACGTACTCATCCCGATAAAAAACACTAATAATAAAAACTTTATCATGCGCTGAATTTTAGAAAATTATAATGATGAAATTTATTCCTTTTTCAGGGTAAACTTACTTATTTTTCTTCACATTCTCGAACAAAATATGAACTTTATAAAAAATTTTACAATAAAAAGTAAAAAAGATTCCTTATTTTTTGCACTCCTGAAATAAAATATCCGGAATAATCTGTCGGAAAGAAATGGTATGCCAGGGAGGTAGGTTAACGCTCGTAATCAGCAAAGCATTAATCCACTTCCGTCAGGAAACATTCATTCCAAACAGACTATCCCGGATTCTCCTTTCTTACTTTATATCACTGATCTTACAAATTTCCATAAAAGAGGCACCCCTCACATACCCGAAACTACCGCCAATCACCAGAATATAATCGTCTTCCTGATATCCGGCTTTTAACAATACATCGGGTATAGCCTGAATAAATTCATCCCGGGAGGTAGGTTTAGCAGTATAGTAAGGACGTATTCCGAAAGAAAGGGCCAGTTCCCGCATCACTTTAGGATTATAACAACGGGCATACACGGGCAGTTCTCCCCGGAAAGCAGATAAATAACGGGCTGTACGTCCGCTCAAGGTATCTACAAAAATCGCTTTTATTGGTAACATTGTCGTCGTCTTCACAGCTACACGCGCAAGTGCTGCTGTCACTTCATTATTGATCCGGACCAGACTTCTTCCGGAATCGGGGGGAGTTGTCGATTCGTTGGCTTCTGCTACTTTTGTCATCACTTCCACCGCTTCCAAGGGATAATTTCCGTAGGCGGTCTCACCGCTCAACATAATAGCGTCTGTACCCATAAAAATAGCATTTGCGATGTCGCTCACCTCTGCCCGCGTTGGACGGGGATGTTCAATCATCGTATGCAGCATTTGGGTAGCGATAATAACCGGTTTCTTGCTCTCAATGCATTTCGTTACAATACACCGCTGAATCTTTGGTATCTTTTCTGCATCTATCTCAATAGCTAAATCCCCCCGGGCCACCATTACCCCATATACATGATCCAGGATTTCATCGATATTATCTACACCTTCCTGGTTTTCAATTTTTGCAATAATTTTAATATCGCTGTTGTGCTGGTCCAGAATTTCCTGAATACCAATGACATCTTCTTTATTCCGGACAAAAGAATGAGCAATAAAATCGAGATGATTCTCGATAGCGAATTCGATAAATGCGCGGTCTTTTTCACTTAAAGACTGCAATTTCATCGAGGCTCCCGGGACATTGACACTTTTTTTGTCCTTGATAAAACCGGGATTCGTTGCTACTACCTCCAAACGATCCTCGTATTTGTCCTGAACGATAAATTCCATATCCCCGTCATCGACCAAAATCTTATCTCCGATTTTAATATCCTGAGCAAAATTCTCATAGGATACATGTACCAGTTTCTGATCCAGGGTTAACTCCTCTTTTCCGGTAATATAAATTACTTCTCCTTTTTCCACCTCTATAGGTACAGCCACCTGTTTTGTCCGCACCTCCGGCCCTTTGGTATCTATCAAAAGAGGTATTTTGTCCGATACTGCCCTGACATTCCGGATTACCTTCATGGCATCATCCAGCGTCTGATGAGCCGTATTCAAACGTACAACATCCATCCCTGCTTCATACAAATCCCGCAGAAAATCGATATCACATCTTTTATCTGAAATCGTAGCTACAATTTTTGTCCTTTTCATATATTTATCATTTTCTTTTGATACTTATCAGGAAATAAAAACTGACAAAACTTCGTATAACTCTATTTTACCTTAAACGTACTGCCTGCTGGCAGGTATAAGAAATCCGCATTTCTTTTATTTATCCGATTCATTTTTCTTCCGAAGCTGTAGAGCCTGCAAAGCTAATTCGTAGGAATGCAGTCCAAATCCGGCTATACTTCCCCAACAAACAGAGGATAAAAAAGAAGTATGCCGGAAACTTTCCCGTTTCGCCACATTGGAAATATGCACTTCTATCACTTTTGCCTTTACCGCCGCAACAGCATCTGCAATAGCTACTGAAGTATGAGTATATCCTCCGGCATTAAAAATAATGCCGTCGTATTCAAATCCCACTTCGTGAATCTTATCAATCAACGCTCCTTCACTGTTCGATTGGTAATAGGCAATTGTCTCCTCCGGATACTTTTTCTGAAGTTCTTTCAGATAGGTATCAAAAGACATTTTTCCATATACATCCGGTTCCCGTACCCCTAATAAATTCAAATTAGGGCCATTTAAAATCAATATTTTCATACGCATTCCTTTGCTCAAAGTTATTTTACAAATTTAGTTATTTTTCCCGTTTTAACTTTCAAAAAAATGATTTTATCATCTGACTTTTTATTTTAATAACAGGAGATATTTTTGTAAAATATATTCCCTTTCCTGGAATTTAATCCGGCTCTGGAATTACGGCATTTACTCATATATTTCATTATTTTCATTCAATTTTAATACACAAAAACCAGTATACTTCAATTTTGGATATAATTAACATATTATGAAAAGAAATATCTTGCATTTTATGCTATTATTATTTTACTTTGTAATGGTAATTTATAAAAACAATAACATAGAATATAAAAAAAATATCTATATTTACCGCTTGATTCTAACCAGTCTCTTTTAACAGAGAAGGTTAAGGTGTTTATATTATATACTTGGGTGTTAATTTAGTATGGATTAAAATAAAAAACAAAATGACTTGGGATAACGCTATTGAAAACTACAAGACTTTTCTTATTTTGGAAAAATCACTTTCCTCCAATTCGGTTGAAGCGTATTTAAATGATGTACGTAAATTGGCTAAATTTTGCGAAGAAGGGCATGAGGTTAAAGAAGTAGAACAAGTAACCTACGATATATTAAAAGGTTATTTGCTTTTTGTAAATGATTTGGGAGTAACAAACCGCACACAGGCCAGGAGTATTTCCAGTATCCGTTCTTTTTTCAAATTTTTAGTATATGATGGAATTTTAACCAGCAATCCTACCAAAATGTTGGAAGCTCCTAAAATCGGACGCAAGCTTCCGAGTATACTTACAGTAGAAGAAATTGATTCTATTTTGAATGCTGTTGAGATGTATAAACCGGAAGGTCAAAGAAATAAAGCTATTATTGAAACCTTATATTCTTGCGGATTAAGAGTATCTGAATTAATCGGTGTCAAAATTTCCAATATCAATTTCCGCATGGGAACGATTAAAATCGAAGGGAAAGGAAATAAAGAAAGAATGATTCCGTTAAGCAAAAATGCAAAACAGGAAATCAAATTATATATGAAAGGATACCGGGACTATTTGGATATCCAAAAAGGGTATGAAGATATTCTGTTCCTGAATAAACGCGGGACAGCATTATCCAGGGTAATGGTATTCAATATCATCAAACATCTTTCAGAAAGGGCCGGGATTAAAAAATCGGTATCTCCGCATACATTCCGGCATTCTTTTGCATCACACCTGGTAAACGGAGGAGCAGACCTGAGAGCTGTACAGGATATGTTAGGACATGAATCTATTCTGACAACTGAAATTTATACCCATCTGGATAATCACTACCTCCGGGATACAATTAATAAATACCATCCCCGGATTATGAAAGAAGAAATTTCAAAAGAAGAAGAAGAAAAAAATAAAAAGAAAAAATAATTCACAAAAGAGCGTTTAAAACGCTCTTTTTTTTATCTTCGCATACCTCAAATAAAAAAAGATGGAAAACAAAGACGATGTTCTGAAAAGGCTGAGCAGTGAAGATCCGGACTCCCGGAAAGAAGCCATTGAAATAATCAAAACAGAAGGAGATTTATCTATCATCCCTGCTGTACTGAATTTATTGTGTTCGGGACAGGATCATGCAATTACATCTGAAGTGATAAGCCTTTTGTCGGATATAAAGGATAATCATTTTAAAGATCTGTTGATTGAACGGATCAAAACGACTCCGGATGCTTTGCCTAAATCCCTTCTCTTACGTATTTGCTGGGAATCCGCCCTTGATTTTTCAGAATATGCCGAAATGTTTGCCGGAATGCTTCTTTCGGAAGATTTCATCGTTGCCCTGGAAGCTGCCACAATACTGGAAAATATGTTCCTTCCGGCACCGGAAACATGTGCATCTATCACACATCTGTTGAAAAATGCTCATACAGGAGAAGAGAAGCAATTTTTAATCGATAATGTTTTACACGCTTTAAGCAAAGCCTGAATCAATCCGTTCCTATTTCCAATAACTCCTGAATCTTTTTGACTTTTTCTGTTAAAGTTAAATCGGCCTCCAACCAATGTATAGAAAAACCCTCCCTCTCCATTTTCCGGAACCAAGTCATTTGCCGTTTGGCAAACTGATGAATAGCTATATTCAATTTTTCAACCATTTCGTCATAAGTATATTGTCCTGTTAGATATAAAGTAATGTATTTATATTCTAACCCGTAATAGATCAAATCTTCAGGAGATATACCCCTATCCAGCAATTTTTCCACCTCTTTTACCATACCACCGGACAATCTTTCGTGTAAGCGCCGGGTAATCTTTTCACGCCGGACTTCCCGGCTCACATCAACGCCCACAATCAAGGGCCTGATTTCAGGATAAGTTTCTTCCGTCTGTGGGTGAGTCTGATAATATTCTTCTATTTCTATAGCTCTCAACGCCCGCTTTACAGTATCTATATCCGTAGTATTATGCAACTTTTTATAATTCGACAAAATCGCTGTTAATTCTGTCAGACTTTTATCCTCTAATTTCTTCCTCAATTCTTCATTCACCGGTACAGCCAAAAGCCTATAGGCTTTTAATACAGCTTCTACATATAAACCGCTTCCCCCGCATAATACCGGGAAAACCTGTCTTTTTTCCAAAGCATTCCAGATTTTTATAAAATCTTTCTGATATTCAAATAGGTTATATTTTGATCCCGCGTCTACAATGTCAATCAAATGGTAAGGAATCTGCCGCCCTTCAAAACAATATTCCTGCAGGTCTTTTCCCGTTCCCAAATCCATCCCCCTGTATACCTGGCGGGAATCCGCACTGATAATCTCTCCGCCCAATTGAGCAGCCATCCGTACAGCTAAAGTTGTTTTACCACTGGCGGTAGGTCCTATTATACACAAAAGGTTAAACATTTTTTCTTTCTTTTCGTACCACATAACGATTTATTTATAGGTGTCTTTTTATCTACAAAATAAATCAAAATATCTCTAAACCCTCATTTAGATACCGGAAAACAAAAATAATCAATAATCACTTTTATCCACCTAAAACATTTATATTTGCAAAATAGGAAATTTTTCTGATCCCTATACAGGGAGCCCGGTACAAGTCCCCGACAAAAGGACCAAAAATAAAACTGAAATATAAACGACCTAAATACAACACTTTATGATAAACGATGAAAACATCCTGATCCGGGCCCTTGAACCCGAAGATTTAGAATATCTCTACAAATGGGAAAACAATATGGATCTTTGGGATGTAAGTGATACCCTTACACCCTTTTCACATTTTGCTTTGAAAAAATACATCGAAAATGCTCACCGGGATATATACGAAACGAAACAGTTACGTCTGATGATTGCCAGCAGAGAAGATAATAAACCCTTGGGGTTAATTGATATCTACGACTTTGACCCTTATCATCAGCGGGCGGGACTGGGAATTATGATTCACAACACCGAAAACCGCCGTCAGGGATATGCCCAAAGTGCCATTAAACTCGTACTGGATTATTGTTTCGAAACATTGGGCCTTCACCAAGTATATAGCAGTGTACCAAGCTGTAATATTGCCAGTCTGAAACTTTTCGAAAGCCTTGGATTTACACAAACCGGTTACCGGAAAGAATGGTTAAAAAGAGGCAGGGAATGGGAAGATGTCATCTATTTTCAATTATTAGCTTCCGACTGGGACCAAGAGGAAGCTTAAAGGACAAAGCAAACGAAAATTTAACGGGTTATTCTGATAAATAACCGATTAAAATTAATTCTATAGTTCAGTATCGTAATCGCCTTTGTAAAAGAAATACGAAAATAATAACTCAGTCGAGGAAACCGTGGGACCTGTGTTCAGGAGATTGATCCGGTATTCTTTCCGGATGCCGGTGCCTGGTCCGGTGTTCTTTCTCGTACCTTTCATATTGACGGTATTGTTCTTCCGTCAGTATTTTCTTTAATTGCTCCGTCATTTCCTCCCGGTGTTTACGTACAATTTCCCGCATATTTTTCCGTTCTCCTTTTTTTTCTTCCAGTATTTTTTTCCGTTTTTGCTGAGAAGTAATCAGCCAAGCTTTCACTTCTTTCTGTTGCTGAACGGTTAATTTTAATTCTTCATTCATCCGTTCCAACATCTTATCCGCTTGCTGTTCCAGAGAAAAATGTTCGTCTGCAGCAGAACGGCTGGAATTAGAGTGACAAGCCGCCATTGCGAAACAAATAATAAAAAACAGTACTCCTTTTTTCATATCTTTTATATTTAATAATAATTCCGGAGTTAACCAACCGATCCCCATCAATGATCTCTTTCCGGAGCATAACCGACTTTATTGAAAACGGTTACAAAATCCGCAAATAAGCCGGAAGACTTACTGCTATTTTTAAGACAAAAAAAACAGACAGAAGTTTATTGTTATTATAAAATCAGGAGTTAACAGATCCACACAGTCGGCATACAGAAAACAAAAGGGAATAAATAACCCGGTTTACTTTTTCAGCATTCAGAAATAGGGGAAGGTCCGGACAAACCAGCACCTTTTCCTGACACTCAATAAATAAACCGGGATAAAATAAAACGTTTACCGGAAAGCTCTATTAATTTCTGTCACGGTGTCTCATATGATTTCCATGCCTTTTCGAACCCTCTCCCTTATAATTTTTACACTGTTGTTGCATGGTCAGATACTGTTTATATTGTTCAGGAGTCAATACTTTCTGGACTGCTGCCTGCATATCTTCATGATTTTTTCTCAGGGCTTCCCGGGTCGCCTCTCTATCCCCTTTACCATTTTGACGGATAGAATGCATTTTCGTAAAGGAAACTTCAAAAACACTTCTCAGTTCCTGTTGTTGCTGTGCTGTCAGGTTCATGTTTTCCTGCATCTTTTCAATCATCCAATTTGCTCTCTCCGGTGCAGACATCCTTCTGTCATGCTTCTGTGCCTGCACTGTCATCCAGGAAAACGCAAAAAAGATACAACTTAAAAATACAATTTTTTTCATTTTAGTCTGGTTTAGTCTGTTTATACTTCAAATCTTTCACTCTCCTCTATTATCCGGATTTTATTCCAGTTTTACCTGAAACAGACCGAAAATAAGATTTAAAAACTTTTTTAGTAACGTTCGTATTCATGGAAAAGTTCGGTAAATCAGTAAATTTAATGATTTGTTCGAAAGTTTAAACGTTCGGACAGGAAATGTGAAAATGTACAAATGTTTAACGGTACAAACATTTTCACTTTCAATAAATTCAAAACTTAAAACAGATTTACGTTTAGCGTTATGTAAAAAAATAGCTATCTTTGTCGTCCAAAAAGGTAAAAATATGAATCACAAAGCAGGATTTGTCAATATCATCGGAAATCCGAATGTCGGAAAGTCAACTTTAATGAATCGGTTAGTAGGGGAAAAACTTTCCATTATTACTTCCAAATCCCAGACAACCCGTCACCGGATCAAAGGTATTGTAAATGATGAAAATTTCCAGATTGTATTTTCGGATACGCCAGGGGTCGTAAAGCCCAGTTACAAAATGCAGGAATGCATGCTGGAATTTTCAAAGTCGGCTTTAACGGATGCGGATATCATCCTCTATGTCACAGATGTAGTGGAAGATATGCTAAAAAATAGCGACTTTATTGAACAGGTTAAACAAACGAATATTCCGATTTTACTTGTTATCAATAAAATCGATCTGACGACTCAGGAAAAACTGGAAGAGCTTTTCGATAAATGGAAATCCTTGCTTCCACAAGCGGAAATTTTTCCGGTTTCAGCCACTGAAAATTTCAACATAGATCATCTTTACGAAAGAATTATTGAACTACTGCCGGAAGGAGAACCCTTTTTTCCGAAAGATGAATTGACGGATTTACCGGCCCGGTTTTTTGTCAATGAAATTATCCGGGAAAAAATATTATTGAATTACGAAAGGGAAATTCCTTATTCAGTTGAAGTAGCTGTAGAAGAATTCAAAGAAGAAGCCAAACGGATTCATATTATGGCTGTTATTTATGTAGAACGCGACTCTCAAAAAGGAATTATCATCGGGCATCAGGGAAGCGCCTTGAAAAAAGTCGGAACGGAAGCCCGTCTTGACATTGAAAAATTCTTCGGGAAAAGCGTTTTCTTAAACCTTTATGTCAAAGTTCAAAAAGACTGGCGTAACAAAGACAAAGATTTGAAAAATTTCGGATATGTACAATAAAGCGATTTCCTTCCGGAAAAATAAGGAAATCAAGTAGCTTTTCAGATTTTAAAATGATAATTCATGAGTAATATAGTAGCAATAGTAGGACGCCCGAATGTCGGGAAATCCACACTCTTCAATCGTCTGATCGGCAGTCGTAAAGCTATCGTTAACGAAGAAAGCGGAGTGACCAGGGACCGGAATTACGGAAAGTCCGAATGGAACGGGAAAGAATTTTCTGTTATCGATACGGGCGGATATGTATCCAACAGCGACGACATATTTGAAGAAGAAATCAACAAGCAAGTGTTGCTGGCAATAGAGGAAGCGGATGTAATCCTGTTTATGGTAGATACAGAAATCGGACTGACCGATCTGGACCAGAATTTCGCAAAATTACTCCGGAATATCGACAAGCCGATTTATTTGGTTGCCAATAAAGTAGATACCAGCGAACGGATTTACGAAGCAAGCGAATTCTACCGCTTAGGTATCCCTGGTGATTTGTTTTGTATCTCTTCTGTCAACGGATTCGGGACAGGAGAATTGCTGGACAAAATTACTTCTCATTTCCAGAAAGACACCATTGAAAATACCGACCATCTGCCCCGTATTACTATAGTGGGACGCCCGAATGTCGGAAAATCTTCTACGATCAATGCCCTGATAGAAGAAGACCGGAATATCGTGACGGAAATTGCCGGAACTACCCGGGATTCCCTGTATACCCGTTATAACCGTTTCGGACACGATTTTTTACTGGTAGATACAGCCGGCCTCCGCAAGAAAACGAAAGTCAACGAAGATGTGGAATTCTATTCTGTCATGCGTTCTATCCGGGCGATAGAAGATTCAGACGTATGTATGCTTTTAATCGATGCGACCCGCGGCATGGAAGCTCAGGACCTGAATATTTTTCACCTGATTGAACGTAACCGGAAAGGGATAGTAATCCTGGTCAACAAATGGGATTTAATTGAAAAAGACAATAAAACAACCCTCCTCTTTGAAAAAGAAATCAGAGAAAAAATCGCTCCCTTCCGGGATGTCGACATTATTTTCACCTCTGCCCTTACGAAACAAAGGTTATTAAAAGCGCTGGAAGCAACCTTGAAAGTATACGAAAACCGTACCCAGAAACTGAAAACCTCGGAACTCAACCGGGTAATGCTGGAAGCTATTGAAAACTATCCGCCTCCTATGGTCAAAGGGAAGTCTGTAAAAATCAAATATGTGACACAGCTTCCCACTCACGCTCCTTCGTTTGCTTTTTATTGTAATCTTCCGCAATACGTCAAAGAAACTTATAAACGTTTTCTGGAAAACAAAATCCGGGAAAACTGGGATTTTACAGGAGTACCCATACAAATTTTTATGCGTAAAAAATAGAAAGAAGAGAAAAAGGACCGGAGCGTATCCCGATCTCATCGGAAGGATTAACTGCAGAAACAGCAAAAGGGTAACGGAACACTGTTCCGGGAGAAACCCGACGGATGTCCTGCTGATTACTGAAATAAAGGTTTCCGTTTCAATTCTTATCAGAACCGGAAACTCATAAATCAGCGAAGGAGGTCATCCGCCTCCGCCGGGAAATATTAATCCCTTAATCAAACCACAGTGTACCGGACTCTTCAAATCGTTCTGACAAAGTCTTTTTCAAAACCATTTTCTCTTCTTTTTCTGACGGTCCTTTTTTCCCGTTTTACTTTTTCCCTTCCATTTTTTATATTATCTTCGCGTGTATTTTTTAATACCTATGGTTCAAAAAACAGGAATAGGACACGAAGGAATTGTAAAAAACATTTCAAACCGTACCGTTGATGTTGTTATCAGCAGTCAGTCAGCCTGCGCGGGTTGTCATGCAAAATCCATGTGCGGGGTATCAGAAAATACACAGAAAACGATTACAGCGGAACGACCGGATTTCGACCTAAAAGTAGGCGAAAAAGTGATCGTTTATGCTAGTATACAAAACGCCGTATTTTCAGTTATAGTGGCTTATGTCATTCCCTCTGTAATCCTGGTTGGGAGTATTCCTATCGGATTGGCATTGGGATTTACTGAGACATTTGCGGCAATCGGCGCTTTATTTGGTGTAGTGGTTTACTATCTGTTCCTCTATTTGCTTCGCCGTTCTATCGGCAAAAAAATAAAATTTACAATCGTAAAGATAGCGGAACAAGCTTAGCGACTTTAACCCGATATAAATGGACATATAAAAACACGATTATATTAAATCATAAGAAATGAATACAATTGTTATTACCATTATTGCTTTATGTGCTATAGGTATAATATCGGCTATTATATTATACTTTGTAGCACAAAAATTTAAGGTAGAAGAAGATCCGCGTATTGACGTCGTGGAAGGCCTTCTTCCGGGAGCAAATTGCGGGGGATGTGGTTACCCGGGATGCAGGGGGCTGGCCGAAGCTGCCGTGAAAGCCGATTCGCTGGACAACATTATGTGCCCTGTCGGAGGAGGGGAAACAATGAAAAAAATTGCAGCAGCCTTAGGCAGGGAAGTAGTGGAACAAGCTCCTAAAATTGCAGTGGTAAGGTGTAACGGTAGTTGTGAAAACCGTCCCCGGCTTAATCATTACGATGGAGCCCGTTCCTGTGCAATTGAACATTCTTTATATATAGGAGACACCGCCTGTGCATTTGGCTGTCTCGGTTGCGGAGACTGTGTGGCAGCTTGCCCTTTTGATGCAATCCACATGAACCTGCAAACCGGTCTGCCGGAAGTTTCAGATGAAAAATGTGTAGCTTGCGGAGCCTGCGTCAAAGCCTGTCCGCGCAATATCATTGAACTCCGTAACAAAGGCCCGAAGGACAGGAGAGTATTTGTATCCTGTGTCAATAAAGACAAAGGCGGAGTTGCCCGTAAAGCTTGTAAAGTGGCCTGTATCGGCTGTATGAAATGTGCAAAAGAATGTCCTTTTGAAGCGATTACAGTAGAAAATAATCTGGCTTATATCGATTACAATAAATGCCGTTTGTGCCGGAAATGTGTAACCGTATGTCCTACCGGGGCTATTCACGAAGTGAATTTTCCTCCGCGCAAAGCAGCACCTGAAGTACCGAAAGCCACCCCTACAAGCGATGCCAAGCCGGCGCCGGCTCCCAAACCTGTTTCTTCCGTCCCGGCAAACCCGGAATCAGGAGAAAAAAAAGAGACAGTTTAAGAAAAGATAGTTCAGAACAAGGATTTTAAAACTTAAAAAGAATACACTGTGTTAAAGACATTTAAAATCGGTGGAATCCATCCGCCTGAGAACAAATTAACGTCTGGTGGAAAAATACAAAAATTACCTGTACCGGAGCAGGTAATCATTCCGCTCGGACAACATATCGGTGCTCCTGCAAGTCCGGTAGTCAAAAAGGGAGACGCAGTAAAAGCCGGACAATTAATCGGTCAGGCTACAGGATTCGTATCTGCCAATGTACATAGTTCCGTTTCCGGAACTGTCACGGCTGTCGAAAGCCGTCCTGATGCAGCAGGATTGCCCAAACCCTGTATTGTTATCCAGGTAAACGGAGATGAATGGGTTCCGGAAGTGGACCTTTCCGATAGAGTGGAGCGCAATACAGATCTTTCTAAAGAAGACATTATCAAAGCAATAAGTGTAGCCGGCATCGTAGGTATGGGGGGTGCAACTTTTCCCACCCACGTCAAACTTTCTCCTCCTCCGGGTAGTAAAGCAGAAATCCTGATCATAAACGGTGTAGAATGCGAACCTTATCTGACCGCCGATCACCGGATTATGCTGGAAAGAGGAGAAGAAATTTTAATAGGCATACAATTGCTGATGAAAGCCATAGGAGTAAAAAAGGCTGTCGTCGGTATTGAAAACAATAAACGGGATGCCATTACACATTTGCAAGGTTTGGCAGCCGGGATGAATGGTATTGAAATATGTCCTTTAAAAGTAAAATATCCTCAAGGGGGTGAAAAACAACTTATACAAGCTATTACGAAGCGGGCAGTTCCTTCCGGTGCCCTCCCGATTGCAGTAGGAGCCGTCGTACAAAATGTCGGTACCGCATTGGCTGTATATGAAGCTGTATTAAAACGGAAACCGTTAGTGGAACGTGTAGTAACGGTTACGGGAAAATCAGTTAAGAATCCGGGAAATTTCCTTTGCAGAATCGGAACTCCCGTATCGGAAGTCATCAAAGCTGCGGGTGGAATTCCTGAAGATACAGCCAAAGTTATCGGTGGCGGTCCCATGATGGGGCGGGCTATGTTCAATATCGATTCACCGGTAATGAAAGGAAGCAGCGGTATCCTGCTCATAAATGAACAGGAAGGGGAACGGAAAGCATGCAAGAACTGCATCCGCTGCTCAAAATGCGTGTCAGTTTGTCCTATGGGTCTGGAACCTTATCTGTTGATGAAATTATCCCAGAATAATCTGCTGGAACGTATGGAGGAAGAAAAGGTTATGGATTGTATTGAATGCGGTTCCTGTAGTTTTACCTGTCCCGCCGACCGTCCTTTATTGGATTATATTCGTTTGGGCAAAGCCAGAACCGGAATGATGATCCGGAACAGAAAAAAATAAGAATTATAAATTATACATTTTAGGTTGTAAATCCCATTTACAGTTTAAAATCTAAAAACTTAAATATGAATAATTTGGTTATCTCTCCATCCCCTCATATTCATAGCGGTGATTCGATCGGGAAAAATATGTACGGGGTCCTGATTGCACTGATTCCGGCCTTCATCTGCTCCATATTATTTTTTGGATTGAGTGCTCTGGTCCTGACGTTAACTGCGGTTATCGCCTGCTTGATTTTTGAATTTCTGATCCAAAAATATTTGTTGAAGAAACAACCCAGCATTTGGGACGGTTCAGCTTTGATCACAGGAGTTTTATTGGCATTCAATGTGCCTTCCAGTCTGCCGGTATGGATTATGATTATCGGAGCTTTAGCAGCTATCGGGATCGGGAAAATGAGCTTCGGGGGATTAGGCTGTAATATCTTCAATCCTGCACTTGTAGGACGGGTATTTCTGCTGATTTCTTTTCCCGTACAGATGACAACCTGGCCGGTTGTCCATACACAAGTCGTAGAACAGACTTTACCGCAGACTTATGTAAACGTCACCGTTGAAAATTCTGCGGACGCCATTTCAGGGGCTACCCCTCTTGCCCTTTTAAAAATCGTTGTAAAAAATAATACAGAAATTTCCAAAGCAAAAGCTGCACTTGCCAAAGCTGATAAAGAAGTAGCCGATGGCACTAAAACGACAGCCGAGATAGCAGAACTGAAAGCCAAACTAGAACAGGAAATTCAAACGGCACAAATCAGTCAGCAGAAAGCAAAAGCAGATTTACCCAGTGCTTTGGAACTATTTGTCGGACAAAATCCGGGTTCCTTTGGAGAAGTGTCAGCTCTTGCCCTTCTCTTAGGCCTGTTGTTTATGCTGGGCAGACGAATTATTACCTGGCATATTCCGATTACCATTTTTGTCACTGTTTTTGTGTTCGCCGGCATATTACACCTTTGCAATCCCGAACAATTTATCAGTCCGGTTTACCAGTTACTATCAGGTGGACTTATGCTAGGAGCCATCTTCATGGCGACAGATTACGTCACTTCCCCCATGTCAGTCAAAGGGATGATCATCTACAGCGTGGGAATAGGACTGCTTACGGTGATCATCCGTAATTTCGGAGCCTATCCGGAGGGAATGTCTTTCGCCATCCTGATCATGAATGGCTTCACACCTTTAATTAACAGATATTGTAAACCGAAAAGATTTGCTTAAGGGACGATTTACGTTTCTCAAAAAAAATCGTAAATCTGAAATCTAAAACAGAATTAAGATGGGAAAAAAATTAGAATCAAGTTTTAAAAATATGGTGCTGGTGTTATTCATCATAACCCTGATTTCTTCAGCAGCCGTGGCTTATGTGAATTCCCTGACAGCAGAACCGATCAAAGAAGCCCAACAAGCCAAACAGGTAAAAGCGATACGGGAGGTGATTCCCGGTAAATTCGATAACGATCCCATGGCTGATGCCTGGACGGAAAAAACACCCGACGGAGGATTGCTTGAATTTTATCCGGCCAAGAAAGACGGTCAAATCATTGGTACAGCTGTAAAAACGTATACAAACAATGGATTCGGAGGTACAGTATGGTTGATGGTAGGTTTCAACCCTGACGGAACAATTGCCAATTACTCCGTTTTGGAACACAAAGAAACTCCGGGACTGGGCTCTAAAATGGATTCCTGGTTTAAGCCGACCCAGAAAGAGAAGAGCTTGATCGAACGAATCTTTGGCTTTGAAGTCAAAAGCGTAGAAAAACAAAGTTCGGTTATCGGTAAAAATCCGGGTACCCACACCCTAGTCGTTTCCAAAGATGGCGGAGAGGTAGACGCTATAACAGCGGCCACAATCTCTTCCCGGGCCTTTCTGGATGCCATCAACCGGGCTGCAAACGGCCTGAAAGACAGTCAGGAAAAAGCTTCCGATACGACCCCGCAAAACAATAATAACTGATGTTGTAAACCGTAAATTCGCAAACGCTTATGAATAATTTAAAAGTTTTTACCAACGGTTTGTTCCGGGAGAATCCGACTTTCGCCTTGCTGCTGGGAATGTGTCCTACTTTAGGAGTAACCACTTCTGCCACCAATGGTATGGGAATGGGATTAGCTACCGCCTTTGTATTAACCATGTCAAACCTGGTTATCGCTTTAGTGGCCAACATTATACCCGATAAGATCCGGATACCTTCCTTTATTGTCATCATAGCAGCCTTTGTAACCATTGTCGATTTAAGTATGGCTGCTTATCTGCCTGCCTTACACGCCTCTCTGGGGTTGTTTATTCCATTGATCGTGGTGAATTGTATCGTTCTGGGGAGAGCCGAAGCATTTGCTTCCAAAAACAAAGTGCTTCCTTCAATGTTAGACGGACTCGGAATGGGACTGGGATTTACGATCAGTTTAACCCTTCTGGGAGCCATACGGGAATTCTTAGGAGGCGGAAAAATGTTCGATTTTCCGATATATCCGGACAATTTCGGTATGTTGATCTTCGTATTGGCTCCGGGAGCCTTTATTGCCTTAGGTTATCTGATTGCTATTGTAAATCGTATCCGGGCCAAACATTAATCCTAAATTGTAAGTTCTATGGAATATATATTAATTTTTATCACAGCCGTTTTTGTCAATAATATTGTATTGGCACAATTTTTAGGAATCTGTCCTTTCCTCGGTGTTTCTAAGAAAGTCTCCACCGCTTTAGGAATGACCGGTGCGGTTACTTTCGTTATGATACTGGCTACTATCGTGACATTTATTGTTCAGAAAACGGTATTAGATCCTTTCCATATCGGATTTATGCAAACGATCACCTTTATTCTGATCATTGCTGCATTGGTACAAATGGTAGAAATCATATTAAAAAAGGTCAGTCCTTCTCTTTACCAGGCGCTGGGGGTTTTTCTTCCCCTGATTACGACCAACTGTGCCGTATTAGGTGTAGCCATTATGGTTATTCAAAAAGATTTCAATTTACTGGAATCAGTAGTTTTCGCCGGTTCTACCGCATTAGGCTTTGGTCTGGCTTTAACCATCTTTGCCGGTATCCGGGAACAGCTGGAACTGGCAGACGTCCCCAACGGCCTGAAAGGTTCTCCAATCGCATTGATTACAGCCGGTCTGCTTGCTATGGCATTTATGGGATTTTCCGGAATTGTATAAGAAAAGAAATAATACTCAAAGGCTGCTGAAACTTTTCGGCAGCCTTTATTTGTTTTACCTTCCCCTTTCTCCCTTCGGCATAGATTCTTCAAAAGAATATCTCCCCGATCTCCTTTATACTTCAAAGCCAAGATTTCTTTTATTCCTGCAAATGACTAAAATCGGAAAAATTGAAATCACAAAAATCAGGTATCACCCGGTCGGCCTTATCACAAATCAGATCAGCAGGATTCGTAGTCGCTAATCCGACAATCTTCATCCGGGCCCGGCGTCCGGCTTCCAAACCGGAAAAGGAATCTTCAAAAACCACACACTCCTCCGGTTTTACGTCCAACTGTTGAGCAGCCAGCAAATAACATTCCGGGTCAGGCTTGGAACGGGTAATCTGGTCGGCCGTAATGATGACATCAAAAAGAGACTTCAATCCGGGATATGCCCGGTATACATTTCTCATCTTATTGTCATTGGAACTCGTGACAATGGCGACCTTCACCCCATTTTGCTTTAATAATCCTACAAATTCCAAACTTCCTCTCACCGGAGGGAAATCCATCTGTTGTTCAAAATCGTCTATCCGCCGGACAATTTCCCGGGCCTGTTGCTCTTCCGGAAAATATTCGGTCAAAATCTCTTTCAAAGTTCGTCCTTTTATGCGACTGCTGAAATCCGGGATTTCCGGATGCGCCAACTTTCCTTGCTCACTCCAAAACCGGGTATATTCAGGTTCTGTATCAAAAATCACCCCATCTAAATCAAATAATCCGGCTACTGTTTTTCCCATAATCTTATATTTATACCTTTATTTTTCGACCTTCGAAATTACAAAAAACTATCGTTTCTGCTTGGCATCCGTGCTTTTTTCTCATCCCAATAATTATTATCCGCGTTTTTCCTACGAGAAATCTTTCCGGTTTATAACGTAAAATTCAGAAGAACCGTTAGTATATAAAAAATATATCCTAATTTTGTAAACTTAATCCCAAAATGAAAATGACGACGATGCAGGAATTTCTGACACACCCCATCTTTCACATATTGGCAGAAATAGCAGAAAAAAAGAATCTCGAAACTTACGTTATCGGAGGATATGTACGGGACCTTTTACTGCACCGTCCTTCCCAGGATATCGATATTGTCGTACAGGGGGACGGTATCGCTCTCGCAGAAAGTGCAGCCCGGAAACTGGGGCATCAGCATGTATCGGTTTTCAAAAATTTCGGAACAGCCATGTTCCGCTACAAAGGTATAGAAATCGAATTTGTAGGAGCCCGTAAAGAATCTTACCGGTCGGATTCCCGCAAACCCCTTGTTGAAGCAGGTACGATTGAAGACGACCAAAAAAGACGGGATTTTACCATCAATGCCCTCGCCATTTCTCTCAATAAACCGGATTACGGTCGTCTGGTCGATCCCTTCAACGGTTTGCAACACTTACAGGAACGACTGATCAAAACCCCTTTAGAACCTGGCATTACTTTTTCTGACGACCCTCTGCGTATGATGCGGGCCATCCGTTTTGCCACTCAACTGAATTTTAAGATAGAAGAAAATACTTACAAAGCCATCCGTGCCAACAAAGACCGTTTATCCATTATTTCAATGGAAAGAATCATGGATGAATTCAATAAAATTATGCTCTCTCCAGAACCCTCCAAAGGTATACTTCTTCTGGATGAAGCCGGTTTACTGGCAATATTTTTCCCGGAATTAACAGCTTTAAAAGGGGTAGAAATTATCGACGGAATAGGACATAAAGATAATTTTTATCATACCCTGGCGGTTTTGGATACCGTAGCTTTATACTCGGACGATTTATGGCTCCGCTGGGCAGCTCTTTTACACGATATTGCAAAACCTGTCACCAAAAAATTCATTAAAGGACAAGGATGGACATTTTACGGGCACAACCACGTGGGAGAAAGAATGGTCGCTAAAATCTTCAACCGGCTTAAACTCCCTCAAAATGAAAAAATGAAATACGTTCAGAAATTGGTAAATCTCCACATGCGGCCGATTGTCCTTTCTGAAGAAATTGTTACAGACTCTGCCGTACGTCGTTTGCTGTTCGATACCGGAGACGATATTGAAGATTTAATGACTTTGGCTGAAGCCGACATTACGTCTAAAAATGAGGAAAAAGTAAAGCGCTTCCTGAAAAATTTTAAAACTGTCCGCCGGAAATTGAAAGAAGTGGAAGAAAAAGATTCTATCCGCAATTTTCAACCCCCTATCAGCGGAGAAGAAATTATTGCTACATTCAATCTTCCTCCCTGCCGGCTGATCGGAGATATCAAAAATGCCATTAAAGAAGCCATTCTCGACGGAATTATTTCCAACAATTACGAAGAAGCCCGGAAGTATATGTTTCAGGCAGCTGCAGAACTGATGAAAGAAAAAGATACAAATGATACATCCGGATAAACCTTTTTTCTTCTTTTTGTCTCTTTCCTCTCTTTCCCCTTTTATCTCCTGCACATTTGCATATTTACTATGAACGGGTTCTTTTAGCGTATTTAGGCACAATGGTCTTCAGAACTGCCTTATGAACTTTCAGATAAATAGGGGAAGCCATAAAAGCAGCATCTCCGTCAATATGTACTTTATGAATATCCCCTTCTATCACTGCTTCCTGACATTGAATTTCCTTATAAAAACTCATTTTATCAATCCGGGCACACAACAAAGCGAACAGAAAAGGAATCAGGTTTCTATATTTCGGACGTTTTAAAAGACATACGTCTATCAGCCCATCCCGCAGGGAAGCATGTGGCGCAATACTCGCATTATTTCCAAACTGGGAGCTGTTGGCAAAACTCAAAATAAAACATTTCTCCCTCAAAACATTTCCGTTTACCGTAATTTTGTATTCTTTTTCGGTATAACGAAACCACATTTTAAAACCGGCATAAATATAGGAAAAGACTCCGCGGCTTTTTAAACGATTGAACTCATGGGCCACCTCAGCATCAAATCCGACTCCGCTTACATTCAGGGAACAGACTCCATTCATCTCCAGCATATCGACATAAGAATACGCTCCGGATAATACCTGCCTTAAAGCTTTTTTCATGTGAGTGGAATACCCCAAATGACGGGCAAACCCATTTCCGCTTCCGATAGAAACAATGCCAAAGGCAATCTCACTCCCATATAAAGCCGTCCCTACTTCGTTTACAGTGCCGTCCCCTCCTACTGCCACCACATGCGTATACGCCTTTTTCTTCAGCGCCTCTGCAACTAAAATACGGGCATGTCCGGCATATTCAGAGAACCGGATTTCATAATCCAGACCTTGATATTCAGGCATAGAACGAATGATTCCCGGTAATTTTTTACCCGATCCGGAACCCGAAACAGGATTTACGATAAATAATAGGCGCATATATGAATTCAAGAAAACTATTTTCCAATTCCGTAATAGATATAACCAAACTCTTTCATCTGCTCGGGATTATATATATTCCGCCCATCGAAAATAACTTTTTCTTTCAAAGCTTTTTCGATATAGGTAAATTTAGGTACTTTAAATTCCTGCCACTCGGTCACAACGACCATAGCATCGGCATCCGTCAATGCATCGTACATATTCTTAGCATATTCGATCTTGTCTCCTATCCGCCGTTTACATTCCTCCATGGCAACCGGATCAAATGCCCTGACAACAGCCCCCGCATTCAATAAATGTTCAATCAATACCAGAGAAGGGGCCTCCCGCATATCATCCGTAGCAGGCTTAAAAGCCAATCCCCACAAACCGAAACGCTTCCCTTTCAGTTCGTGATGGAAATGTTTCTGTATCTTGGAAAAGATAACTTCTTTCTGTCTTTCGTTTACCCGCTCTACCGCTTTCAATACTTCCATACTATAACCGTATTCATCTCCGGTTCGGATCAATGCTTTCACATCCTTGGGAAAACAGGACCCCCCGTATCCGCATCCGGCATTGAGAAATTTCTTACCGATTCGGGTATCACTCCCGATTCCCCTTTTGACAGCCTCCACATCTGCTCCAACGATTTCACACAAATTGGCAATGTCGTTCATAAAAGAGATCCGGGTAGCCAACATTGAATTGGCTGCATATTTGGTCATTTCTGCCGAAGGAATATCCATAAAATAAATCGGGGTATTATTCAGCAAAAAGGCATGATACAACCGTTCCATCGTTCTTCTGGCCCGTTCCGACTCTACTCCGATCACAATACGGTCGGGAGACATAAAATCTTTAACAGCATCTCCTTCCTTTAAAAATTCCGGATTAGAGGCTACGTCAAACGCTACAGTGGAATTCCGCTTCCGAAGTTCCGAAGCAACTGCCTCTTTCACCCTCTGATTTGTACCTACCGGTACCGTCGATTTGGTAACAACCACAGCATAATGGTCCAATACCTGTCCTACCTCCCGGGCTACAGCCAAAACATAACTCAAATCAGCACTCCCATCTTCATCCGGAGGGGTACCTACAGCTATAAATACAGCATCTGCATCTACAATGGCTTCTTTTAAAGAAGTAGTGAAAAATAAACGCTCATCTGCCCGGTTCTTAGCCACCAATTCCGTCAGTCCCGGTTCGTATATCGGAATCCCCCCTCCGTTCAGTAAAGCTATTTTAGATGCGTCCACATCTACACAAGTAACGGTAACCCCCGTTTCAGCCAGACAAGTTCCGGAAACTAACCCGACATATCCCGTACCAACAACAGTAATTCTCATAAATCTACATTTTATGCTTAATTTATCCCCTATTTTTCTCCCTCCCTGCGGTAAAACAAAAAATAAGTGAAATTTCTTTTGTTTTACTAAAACGACAAAAATATAAAAATTAAAACGGGAAAAAATATACTTTACTCATTATTTACGTAAATTTGTCTGAAATAACTACTAACCTTAACTAATATGGCTTTACATAAATATACCCTTTATTATTGCCTTATCCTGGCATTTTGTTTCAGCGGCTGTTCCCGTACAAAATCCGGCACTACCCAAACAGAAATCAGTAAATATATCTACGGGTATACTTCCGGAACCATCACTTCCGATGCCCATATCTATATTTACCTGGATAAAACACCGGATAAATCATTCCCGGCGGGAGAACCCCTGCCGGCTAATATTCTGAAAATATCCCCATCCATAGACGGGCAACTTTTCCTGAAAGACGAACGCATTCTGGAATTTATTCCCCATCAACGTTTTACCAATGGACAGGTATACCGGTTTAAATTGCATCTGGGTGCTCTTCTCGATGTCCCCAATGATTACAATTATTTCGATTTTTCTGTAAAAGTCGTGGATTTACAAATTTCTTTTACCCCAGGAAATTTTACGACCACGTCTTCAAATGATACGTTGAATTATAAGGCTTCCCTCTATACTTCCGATTATATGGAGCCCCAGGAAATCGAAAAACAAGTAACAGCCCGGACCGGTAATCAATCTCTTCCGATAAAATGGTCTCATTCGGAAAATTCCCACCATTTCACTATTTACGATATACCGAAAACCGAACATCCCCAGATACTGACTTTACATTTTGGCAACAAAGTCATCCACCAGGAAGAATTTCAGGAAAATATTCCCGGAAAGCAGCAATTTTCTGTACTGAATATACAACTGAACGATAATAACAGGCAATCCATGCGGATTGATCTGTCGGAAAACGTAGATCCCTCACAACATCTGGAAGGCCTTATTACAATAAAAGGGATACCGGACATTCGTTATAAAACCGACGCCAATTCTGTTTTTCTTTTTTATACAATCAAAGAAGATGCAGAAAGCGTAGAGGTAACCGTCCACAAAGGAATCCGAAGTACCGAAGGAAAAATCTTAGAAGAACCTTATACACAAATCGTCTATCTTCCTTCCTCTGATCCGGCGGTCAGATTCATCGGAGAAGGCATCATTATCCCTTCGGAAGGAAAAGTGCTGGTACCTTTTTCTGCCGTAGCCCTAAAAGCAGTGGATGTGCAAATTATCAAGGTTTTCGACCAGAATATGAACTTTTTCCTGCAACAAAATTCATACGAAGGAACGGGAGACCTTATCCGCACAGCCCGTCCTGTATTCCGGGAAAAAATAGAATTAAATCCGGAAGGCGCCCCGATTAATTTAAACCACTGGAATGATTTTACACTTAATTTATCCGATTTGGTTAAACTGGAAAAAGGAGTCATTTACCGGATAGAAATCCGGTTCCGGAAATCCTATACCACACTCGGTTGTGCCTCGGAAGGACAGGACGATACCCAGTACTACAATCAGGATTGGGACGGAAATGATTATTATTACAGCACTTACTATTACAATAACGATTACCATTGGTCCGAACGGGACAATCCCTGTACAAATTCCTATTATACCGGAGACCGGTTTATCAGTAAAAATGTAATCAATACTTCTTTGGGCATTATAGCAAAAAGGGGGGTAAACAATCAATATTTCGTAGCGGTCAACAATATTGCTACAGCAGTACCCGTTGCCAATTGTATGATTTCCCTCTATGATTATCAAAACCAGAAAATCGATTCTGTACAAACGGATAAAAACGGCTTCGCTTATTTGAAAACAGATATGAAAGCTTTTATTATCCAAGCCCGCAAAGGACAGGATAAAGCCTGGTTAAAGATTTCAGATGCCAATTCTCTATCACTGAGCAATTTTGATGTAAGCGGGCAAGATGTACAGTCCGGATTGAAAGGATTTATTTACGGAGAAAGAGGGGTGTGGCGTCCCGGTGATGATCTCTATCTTTCTTTTATTCTCGAAGATAAACAACACGTATTGCCCGACGGTCATCCGGTTATTGCCCGGCTGATCGACCCCAAAGGAAATACAACAGCAACCCGCAAAAGTTTTACAGGAAATATTCCGATCTATACTTTCCGTTTTTCTACAGAAGAAGATGCCCCTACGGGCTACTGGAAATGTGTTGTACAAGTCGGCGGAAACCATTTTACCAAAACACTGCGGATCGAAACCATCAAGCCCAACCGGCTCAGTATTAATATGATTTTCCCCAACGATGAGATTGTGGGGAAAGGCATAAAAAACGATATCGTAAAAGTTAAAACCAGATGGCTGAACGGAGCTTCCACTCCTGACCGGAAAGCGATAACCGAAGTAAAATTAAACAAAGGCCAATATACCTTTAAAAATTATCCTTCTTATACCTTTAACAGCTTAACAGATGATTTTCAACCGTATAGTGCAACCCTTTTCGATGGAAATACAAATTCGGAAGGCGACTTTTCATTTAATCTGGACAAAATAAAAACAGAAAATGCCCCCGGGGTATTAAATGCTACGTTTACCACCCGGGTATTTGAAGAAAGCGGAGATTTCAGTATCTCATCCTATACAACTCACTATTCCCCTTATACCCGCTATGCCGGCATCCGTCTACCGGATTCAGAAGATGGCTGGTATCCGACTGCTGAAAATGTAAAATTAAGCGGTATTCTGGTCTCTCCTCTGGGACAGAAAGCCGCTGTAAATACCCGTGTGGAAATCCAGGTATATCAGATCGATTGGCGCTGGTGGTGGGATGCTGAAAATAATAATTATTCTTATATTCAACGCTCTTATAATAACCGGTTAGTAGACAAAACAATTCAAAGTAAAGAAGGCAAATTTGAATTTAATCTGAACATTCAACACTATGGCCGCTATTATATTCAGGCGACGGATAAAGAATCAGGACATACCAGCGGAATCATCGCTTATTTCGGTTCCTGGGCAGAAAATTCCGATAATGAAGCTGCAACAACACTCAATATTACTACTGACAAAAAGAATTATAAAGCAGGTGAAAAAGTACAACTGACTATTCCGTCTTCGCAGGGAAGTGTGGCTATTGTCAGTCTGGAAAACGGGACGACTTTCCGGGATATCCGCCGTATTGAAACGACCCGAAATACTACCCGTTTTGAATTTGAGGCCACTCCGGCAATGTGTCCCAATATTTATGTTTTTGTAACGCTGATTCAGCCCCAGCAGGACCGCGATAACGACCGCCCTGTACGTTTGTACGGAGTGGTAAATATCAATATTGAAGATGCCGCTCTGCATTTACATCCGGAAATAAAAATGAAACCGGATCTCCGGCCAGGAGAAGAATTTACGGTGACTGTTACGGAAAAAGAACACCGGGCTATGGATTATACCCTGGCTGTTGTAGACGAAGGTTTATTGTCTCTGACTTCTTTCCGTACCCCTCAACCCTTCCCGGCTTTTTATGCCCGTGAAGCTTTAGGCGTTAAAACCTGGGATTTTTACGATTACATTTTCGGCGCATATGGAGCCCGGCTGGAAAAAGCTTTTGCAGTAGGAGGTGACGAAGTCTTAAAGCCGGAACAGGATGAGAAAACGAACCGTTTTAAACCCGTAGTTCTGTTTGAAGGTCCCTTCTCCCTGAAAAAGGGGGAAACCCGTACCCATAAACTGCGGATGCCGGAATATATCGGTGAAGTAAGGACTATGGTTGTTGCTGCTACCTCGGACGGGAAATACGGTTCAGCTTCCGCCACTGCCCAAGTGAATAAACCGCTGATGTTATCGGTAGCCCTGCCCCGTTTATTTACTCCGGGCGATATAATGGAGATCCCCGTGACTGTATTTGCGATGAACAATTCTATTCAAAACGCAGAAATACAAATAAGCACTGATGACAAACTCGAAATCATCGGGAAAAACACGCAAACGGTGACATTCCGTGAACCAGGCGAAAAATTAGCCTGGTTTAAACTCCGCGTTAAACAAACAACAGGAAACTCCGTCCTCACTTTTACAGCTCAATCCGGTAAAGAAACATCTTCCGTAAAAGAAAATGTGCAGATCCGCATTCCCAATCCCCGTATTACTCACATCAGCAGCGAGACGCTGAAACCGGGGAAAAAGGTTCACCTCTCAGCAAAAGTAGAAGGTGCTGAGCCATTATCTATCCTCGAGATTTCTACCATTCCTCCGCTTAACTTAGGAGAAAGGCTACAGGATCTGATTACTTATCCTCACGGATGTGCCGAACAAATTGTATCTGCAGCATTCCCGCAAATCTCTCTGGGTACATTAATGGACTTAACTCCCAAACAAAAAACGGACATTGAGACAAACGTAAAAACCGTCATCAACCGTTTATCCCTCTACCAAACTTCAGACGGGGGCTTTGCCTACTGGCCCGGATCTCCCTACGTCTCCGAATGGATAAGCACGTACGCCGCTCATTTTCTGATCTCTGCTTCACGTAAAGGATATACTGTTCCGGCTCAACTTTTACAAAAGGATCTGAATTATCTCCAATCTTATGCCAATAGTTACCGGATTAATAATTATTACGATGAAATCGGACAAGGATACCGTCTTTATGTATTGGCCTTGGCAGGCAAACCGAATCTGCCGGCCATGAACCGGATGAAAGAACGGAAACTTCAGAATGCAACGGCCCAATGGCTGCTGGCTTCTGCCTATGCGCTCTGTAACCATCCCGATATTGCCCGCAAACTCATCCAAAACGCCTCCCGGGAAGTTTCGCCCTACCGCCAAACCGGTGGATCTTTCGGTTCCGATATCCGGGACAAAGCGATCATCTTACAGTCAATGATTTATCTAGACATGCAGACGGAAGCCTATCAGATGCTGGAACAAATCTCAGCTGCCCTCTCTTCCAACAGTTGGTTAAGCACCCAAACCACTGCTTTCGCCCTACTGGCAGCTACTGAATATGTTGAAAAATTTGTAGGGAATACAGACGGTTTAAAAGCTGAAATCCAAATTCAAGACAAAACAATAAATCTTCAAACCAATAAAACATTCCGGCAGGAGCAATTACCCATTCAAAATGAAGAAAGTACAGTTCAAGTACAAAATACGGGAACGAATACACTTTACGTCCGTCTCATTTCTTCTTCCGCTCCTTTTCAGGTAGTGACAGACCAAATTATGTCAGGGCTTTCTATGAATGTACACTACTATAATGATAAAGGACAACCGGTAAACATCGATAATCTGATGCAGGGTACTGACGTGACAGCCAAAATTACAATACGCAACACAGGTATTACAGGAACCTATTATAATTTGGCACTCACCTATTTATTACCTTCCGGTTTTGAAATTATCAATGACCGGCTCACCGGAAATACTAAAGCCTTTAGAGAAGCAGATTATGTCAATATCCGGGACGACGGATATAATATTTATTTCAACCTGAATCAAAACCAGACCAAAACGTTTGAATTCCGGTTCAACGCAGCTTTTGCAGGAGATTATTTACGTCCGGCCATCCAATGCAGCGCGATGTACGACGATCGTATACAAGCCGTTTTACCCGGAGGGAGGACAATGATCCGGCAAGAATAAAGTTTTTAAATTTCTCTTCCTGTTTTTTAAAATGATCAATCGTTCCGACGTATATAACGGACGAAACGATTGGTCATTCGTTTAATTGTTCTAAAAATTTAACTTCCGCTTGTTTATCCGGTTTTATACTGCATTCCCCTTTCTTGGCAGCCCTTATCCGGTCAGTAAGGGCATATTGCTCTTCTTTTTGAACATTTTTCAGTATATTTGCGACGCAACTCTTTGGTATAAATGCGGAAATACCTGGAGTTTTATGCCGGAAGATTGCCGGTTTATATTGATTGTACGTGTATGTCTGTTCAAACTTCACCCCTTACACTGGGAACCGAGAAAATCGGTAAACTACTGATACATTATTCTTTGCCAGCCATCGTCGCGATGACAGCTTCCTCCCTCTATAATATGATGGATAGCATCTTTATCGGGCATGGAGTCGGACATCTGGGGATTGCAGGACTGGCTATCACCTTACCTTTTATGAATATAGCGGCCGCATTCGGATCTTTGGTCGGTGTAGGAGCCTCTACCCTGGTCTCTATGAAAATGGGACAAAAAGATTTGAAAAGTGCTACAGATATATTGGGGAATGTAGTTTTATTGAATTTGCTGATCGGAAGCTTATTTACCCTCGTCAGCCTCCTTTTCCTCGACCCCATTCTCCGTTTCTTCGGAGCCAGTGACGCAACTTTACCCTACGCCCGTGATTATATGGTAGTGATATTGCTGGGAAATATCATTACCCACGTTTATATGGGACTTAATGAAGTGATGCGGGCTTCCGGCTATCCTCAAAGAGCTATGTTGGCCACTCTTTTTGCAGTCGGGATCAACGGAATTCTGAATGCACTTTTTATATTTGTATGGGATATGGGCATACGGGGAGCTGCTTTGGGAACTATTACAGCTCAATTTCTCGCGCTCTGCGGAATATTACTCCATTTTTTCAGTCCCAAAAGCTTTATTCATTTCCAAAAAGGAATTTTCAACTTAAAACGCAACCTGACCCTAGGAATGCTGGCGATCGGGCTGTCCCCCTTTTTGATGAATCTTTGCTCCTGTATGGTAGTGATTCTCATTAATAATGGTTTGAAAAACCACGGAGGCGATATGGCCATCGGGGCTTTCGGTATCGTCAACCGTATCAGTTTTCTCTTTATTATGATTATCATGGGATTTAACCAGGGGATGCAACCCGTTGCAGGCTATAATTACGGAGCCCGTCAATTCGACCGGGTCATCCAGATATTGCGGTATACGATCGGGTGCGCCGTAGCGGTGGCAACTACCGGGTTTCTCATCTGTCAAATTTTTCCCAGGTCCATGATCTACCTTTTTACAACAAAAGAAGAATTGATCGATATTGCTGCCCGGGGACTCCGGATTGTTTTGGCGTTTTTCCCGCTCGTAGGCTTTCAAATGGTTACTTCCAGTTTCTTTCAATCTTTAGGCATGGCCAAAAAAGCGATTTTTCTGTCGCTCACCCGGCAGTTACTGTTTTTAATTCCCTGTCTCCTTATTTTACCGGAAATTTACGGGGAAATCGGAGTCTGGGCCAGTATCCCTGTTGCCGATATCATCGCTTTTGTTACCGCCCTCTTTATGCTTATCTGGCAATTACGCTATTTCAAGGAAATGAAAGAAAAATGAGTGAAGACCTTAATACCTCTTTTCCACATTTGCCCAATCTACAATTGTCCACAAATTCCTGATATGTTCCGGACGACGATTCTGATAGTCCAAATAGTAAGCATGCTCCCAAACATCAAATCCCAATAACGGAATAAATCCCCTGGATAGAGGATTGCCCCCATTACTCTCCTGAAAAATAAATAATTCACCTTGATTATTTTTAGCCAACCATACCCAACCCGAACCAAACAAAGAAGCTGCAGCATTCGAAAATTCATTTTTGAAATTTTCAAAAGAACCCCATTTTTTTTCAATGGCCTTCAGTAAAGCTCCGTTAGGTTGCTGGCGGGCATTCGGTGAAAAAGTATTAAAATAGATGATGTGATTCAATGCCTGAGCCCCGTTATCATATATCGGCCCTGTGGAGTATTTGACAATAGTTTCCAAATCACTGTTCTCAAAAGGAGTGCCTACAATCAATGTGTTCAGCTTGTCGACATAAGCTTTTAAATGTTTCCCGTAATGATAATTCATGGTTTCTTCACTGATAACAGGAGCCAAGGCATTCAAAGCATAAGGCAATTGCGGCATCTGAATTTTAGAAGCCGGTGTCTGAGCCTGCAGCTTATTGATACTTCCTCCTGCTATACTAACCATAATAAGCCAAAATCCAATTAAAATTTCTTTATATGACATATTGTTTCGTTTTAACGCTAATTTCAAAATATTTCAGTCTTCTCCCGAAGGGCGCCCGACATTTTCAGATTCTTCTCTTAATTCATCCATATAGTCAGATAAATTGTCCCGGGCATTTTCATCATCTATATCGTCTATATGATTTACCACGTTCATGTAGTTTTCCTCCAATTCTTCATCCCTTCTTTCCCTGGATTCAGAATATTCCCTTTTTCTCTTTTTCTCTTTCATAAGCCTGACTTTATCCGATTAAACTTCCTAAGGCCCTTGCGGGCCTGTATTATATCCTATAAAACGTAAAATACAAATAAAAGTTTTATAGGCAAAAAGAAGAATGAATCCTGATTCAATCCGATATTCTGCCTGAATGGCAATACCAGTCCTTACAAATTTTAACGACTACATCCGAACAAAAAGAGCTTTCCATACGTTATTGGCTATAGTTAAAAGAATAAGTAAACAATAAATTATAAAAACTATTTCCATGGCTACCGGTAAAACAAACAAAAACCTCTCAACCTGGCAATTGGCCTTAATGACAGCCGCAGCTATTATCAGTTTAAGGGGTTTACCAATGATGGCTCAGGAAGAGCTCACCATGTTTTTCTATATCCTCTTTGCAACCGTTCTCTTTCTGCTTCCGGCTGCTTTAGTGGGAGCAGAACTGGGAAGTGCTTTTGCAGACAAAGGAGGGGGAGTTTATACCTGGGTAAAAGAGGCTTTTAACCGCCCTCTGGGCTTTACAGCCATCTTTCTGCAATGGATTCAGAATGTGGTATGGTATCCTACAGTACTTGGATTTGCAGGGGCAGCCATTGCCTATATGATCGGTAAACCCTCTCTGGCACAAAACGGGGTATTTGTGGGTCTGTTTTCTATAGCAATGTATTGGTTTGCCACTTGGATTACCCTGAAAGGTACTTCTGCCGTCTCTAAAATTACAAGTCAGGGGTTTCTGTTAGGAACCGTACTCCCCGGAGTTGTCATTATCGTCATGGCTTTGATCTGGATTGTCGGGAAAAACCCCATTGCTTTCGAACATATTCCTGCCAGTATTTCGCAGGTTGCCAATGTAGACGTCGCTCATCATGTTCATCCCCGTTTTTTCCCCCATATGAACGGGATGAGTGATATCGCTTTCCTTGCCGGAATTCTTTTACTATTTGCCGGAGTGGAAGTTCATGCTGTACATGCTCCGGAGTTAAATAATCCACAAAAACAATTTCCGGCCGCAATGTTTTTAGCAGCTTTAATTTCATTCGGCCTGTTCACCCTGGGAGCTTTAGCTGTAGCCATTGTGACCCCTTACGAACAGATAAACTTACAGGATGGTTTGCTGGTTACTTTCCGGCAATTATTCGATCATTATCATATCGGCTGGCTGACAAATGTCATGGGCTTTTTTGTCGCCTTTGGAGCACTTGCCGGAGTTATGTCGTGGATTTCAGGTCCTAGCCGCGGTTTACTTTGGACAGCTCACGACGGTGAACTTCCCAATTTCATGAAAAAGACAAACCGGAATGGCATACAAATCAATATTCTTATCATCCAGGGATGTATTGTCACAATCTTGTCTTCCCTCTATATCATAATGAGTAATGTAAGTGTAGCATTTTTCTTACTCAGTGCCCTCACTATAGGATTATATCTCATTATGTATATGCTGATGTATGCGGCTGGAATTAAATTGCGCTATTCACAGCCCGACCTGAAACGAAGTTACCGCGTACCGGGAGGAAATGCCGGTATGTGGATCATTGCAGGTATCGGCTTTCTAGCCGTCCTCTTTTCCTTTGCAGTCACCTTCTTTCCTCCTTCCCAACTCCCTGTCGGAAGCCCGGCTTTTTATACAGGACTTGTCATTACAGGTACAATTGTATTTTTAGCCATCCCTCTTATTATCAGTTTCGTTATGGAAAAGAGAAGGAAAAAATATGCCAAAAGCATAGACGTCGAATGAATGTCGTGACAATTAACGAAACAAATATGCCGGTCGTTTCACTTTTATGTGGAGAAAAGTTTCGTTAACCCAAGCATTTTAAAGACAAATATTAATCCGGTATAAAATCGTTAATCATTTGAACCTTAGTACTTTCAATCCTTTAACGATTAAGACATCCGGATTTTTTAACTATTTTTTGACCTGTATCCATTTGCAAGAAAATTGTAAATGATATCTTTGCCTGCAAATAAAAAAAATGATTAAGGCTGTATTTTTTGATATTGACGGAACTTTAGTAAGTTTTAAGACTCACGAAGTACCCCCTTCTGCCATAAAGGCTTTACACCAACTGCAGTCCCGGGGAATACTGACATTCATCGCTACAGGCAGGCACATACTTTCTATCAACAATCTGGGGAGTTTAAAATTTGATGGCTATATAACCCTCAACGGAAGTTATTGTTTTGCCGGCTCAAAGCTCATTTACAAATGTTCTATTCCGGCTACCGATATCTCTACGCTTGTAAGTTATTTAGAGGAAAAAGAAAATTTTCCCTGTATTTTTGTGCACGAACATGCACTGTATATAAATGATACAAATGAACAGACCGAAACGACCTTCCGGCTTTTAAATTTTCCTCAGCCCCCAGTACTGCCATTGAAAGAAGCGGCCCAAGGAGAAACATTTCAATTAATCGCTTTCTTTAACGCAGCCCAGGAAAAAGAAGTCATGCCCCGTCTCCTTCACTGTCAAGCTACACGCTGGACTTCCCTTTTCAGCGACGTAATTCCGCTCGGAAGCAATAAGCAGATTGGCTTACAAAAAATGATGGAATACTATGGACTCTCCCGGGAAGAAATTCTTGCCTTCGGCGACGGAGGCAACGATATACCAATGCTGCAATATGCCGGAATCGGCGTGGCTATGGGAAATGCCAAAGATACAGTAAAACAATCTGCAGATTATGTCACCGCCTCCGTAGATGAAGACGGTATTTATAAGGCTCTTATTCAACTTGACGTAATTTCCGAAAAACCTTCTCAGAAACAGTAAATCATTCCCTCCTGTTAAAAAGGTATATTTATTGAATCCTCAAATTAAAACTTTTTTTAGATTTTAAAATTATTTTTGACACTCATGCAACTTTTATCTGTTCTTTTGCATCTTGTATAGGAAAAGGTAATTCACGTGAATGAATGAAGTATCATTAATACAGGAATGCAGAAAAGGAAACAGAAAAGCACAGGAAACATTTTACAATCAATTTGCCCCCAGGATGATGGGAGTATGTATACGTTACTCTCCTGACAGAGACAGTGCAAATGATTTGATGCAAGAAGGATTTATAAAAGTCTTTTATAATTTAAAGGAGTTTAAAGGAACCGGAAGTTTAGAAGGATGGATGCGAAAAATTTTTATTAATTGCGCTTTAGAAAAAATCCGGAAATCCAAGTTTACCCTACAAATTCAAGAAATTCCAAGTGATTGTGAAGATTCGTTTCCCTCAGCTGTAGAGGAATTAACTGCTACTGAAATGTTGCAGCTGATTCAGCAATTGCCCGAAGGATACCGTATTATTTTCAATTTATTTGCTATTGAAGGCTTTACCCATAAAGAAATCAGCGAAATGCTGAATATTTCCGAAGGCACCTCCCGCTCACAATATACCCGGGCAAGACAAGCCTTACAAAAAAAGATAAAAAATTTATATTGAAATGAAGGACAGAGACCGCTTCGAAGATTTATTTAAAGAACGATTACACAACTGGGAATGTGATCCGGAAGCCAATCTGTGGGGGAAAATTATGTCCCGTCTTCCAGCCGTCCCTTCCCCTTCCCGTCTCCATACTTTTGCTTCCCCCATTGCTGCCGGAATTGTATTGCTCCTTTTATTCGGCGGATGTTTATTCCTATTTCATTTTGTTTCCTCTAATCTAACTCCAGTAAAAAAGGAAGTAAATTATACTCCAAAAATAAAACCGGCAGGAGAAAAAATTGAACAATTTATAAAAAGAGAAGAAATACCCCTTCTCAAAACACAGGATTACTCTATTGAAAACCGGAATTTAATGACAAAGAATTTCTCTGCTGTTTCGCTAAAATCTTATCGCTCTGTTTATAAAGTACAGCAACCAGCCCTTATTCCGGTTTCGGGTCTGACACAGTATCCTCCTAAGCTTCCTTCTTTATCTCCCGATGTTAAGCTCTTTACAATTAAAAAGAAAAGACGAAATATACCTCTCAGCAACCGGAAATGGCGTTTTGGAATAGGAGGAAATAATCTGAACCTAGCAAGTGTTTCCAATACAAACTCTGAAGTAATAAATACCAAGTTTAATCCCGGTATTTCGTTTCAACCCGATCCCTCTTTCCCTCATCCCTTCCCACCCGTCTTTCCGGAACAGGCGTCTCATCCGAAACCGGTTAAAATAAAACACCGTTACCCGTTTCAATTTGGGCTTTCAGTATCCCGTCAATTATCCAAACGATGGAATTTCAACACGGGTATAACCTATAGTTATTTACAAAATAAAATTTATTATCAGGATGCAAGTTACAATATAAAACAACAGCTCCACTGGATGGGTATACCTGTTTCTTTCAGTTATCGCCTGGCTTTCTGGAAACGACCCTATTTTTATTTTACATTAGGAGCTACCGGAGAAATAAATATTGCTGCAAAAACTCATTTTAAATACAAAAATTCTTCTCAAAGCATTCATGGTATTTTCTGGAAAGGCTACACACACATTGGTCTTTCTTATCCACTCCTCCGCTATTTTTCCATTTATACAGAAGGAGGAATAACTTATTACTTTGACAAAGGGAAATATGAATTTCTCCGCTCAGAACATGCTTTCAACGTAACGGGGCAAATTGGCTTCCGATTTAATTTTTAAATACAAACCTATAAAAACAAATGTGTATGAAAAATCCAAAAAAACAACTAAACAAATGCATCTCAGGGGCGCTTTCTGTAGCCTTTAGCCTGATATGCTTAATGGCTTGCAGCAACGACGACACGGTCATTACTGAAACCCATATTATTCTTAAAGGGAAAACCACAGATGTCCATGATCAACACAGTATTCCTGGTATTCAAATTGTCATTCCGCTCTTTGATCCCAGTCAGGAAATGGTCCCTCCGGAAATTTGTAAAGCGACATGCGATACCTTAATTACTGACGAGAACGGTCAATTTAAATGGGAGACAAATAAACTTTTCCAAGAAAAATACAATTTTGAACTGTGGCTGACAGATATAAATTTCGTCCTCTATGGCCAAACACCTCCACCCAACCGCTATAAACCTGATACTGTAAACATAACCCTTACAAGAGACGACTTTAAAAAAATCAACGGTCAATATATAGCTGAAAAAGAAATAATAATTCCCTTAAATAACCGCTAATCTTTATTTTTACACATTAGGGACGTGCCCTAATGTGTAATTTACCACTTCAACCTTTCCGGAACAAAGAGCAAAACGCCAAAGAAAATCTAAAACAACCATCCCTTTTTCACATCCTTTGTTGCTTTTTCTTTTCCATGAAAAACAACAACAGCAGGTTTTTTGATATTAATATGCAAATGTGTAATTTGCTTTTCATCCGGAATCACTTCAATTCGTTTTCCTGATTTTTCTATCCTGCAATTGTACCCAACATATTCGCCCTCAGCACGTTCAATGAGAAAAGCATTGGCCAATACGGTTTCACCCATACATTTAAATACTTCATGTACATCATTATCCTGGCTGTTTACTGTCTGCCAGTCACTGATCATATTGACATATTGTTCTCCTATCGTAAACTTAGAGATATCGTATAAATAGGGATGAGGATTTCCAAAACTCAAATCCGAAAAATCATATTTTTTATCAGCACTACAAGCCTGTTCTACTTCCAAATGAGGATCTACCACAAAAGCCCATCGCAGCTGACCGGTTTTATAATCGATTAAATTGGCAAAAGCTCCCATCGCATTAAAAGTCTGTTGCAGCCATTTTTCTTCTCCGGTAAGCAAATAAGCATAATAAGTTGCATACGCCCGCCATCCGCTCCAACCATGAGGAGAATTAAACATATTAGGCAACATTTGCACATCATACTGGGCTTCCCAATCCCGCATAGTTCCCTGGCGTCTGCGTGCATCAGGAACCCGGAGCTGAGTGAGACAATCATGGCTGTTCAGGATTTGTAACATTGCTTCAGCATAAAGCTTCCGGTCCTCCTCCTTTTGTTGTAAAAGTCCCAATATCCCAATCTGCAAGGCCGAACAAGAAATCATGCCGTCTTCAAAAGTCATTTCCCCTTCTGTTTGAAAATCGCCCTGAGAAGCCACCAATTGATCGATAGCCCGCTTGGCAGACTGATAATGCCGCTCTCCCCGTTTCAGCCAGTTTGTATCCTCTCTGCCCAATTCCTGTTCAGCAATAGCCAATTCCAAAATACTCTTGGCTATATAAATAACACTTGTATAAACAGTTTTACGATTATAATAGGCCCCGTCTTCTCGCTGAGAAAAATGTATTAGCCAATCGGCCAGACGACTAGCCCGCTCTAAATCCCTGATATCCTTCCAAGCCTCATATTTATCAACGAGTATCCCGATAGTGGTAGAAGTGTTTTGAATACGGGATTTATAAAAAAGAGGCTGCATTTGAACAGTATCATGTAATTTTTGAAAAAGCATTTCAAAATACTCCCGTAGGGGTTTATCTTCATCCTCCGCCGGGAAATACCGGGCAGCCAAAAAAGCCGAATAAAACCCGTACCAACTCTCGGCATGAGAAGTAGGTTTCTGATGATACCGTTTTACATTTTCGCGGGTTTTCCGGAAAACCCACTCCCAAGGTTGATGAACCGAGAGTACAGCCTCAGCCCGTTTCCCCTCTGCTACAACATTTACCTGATATAAACCGGGCTTAGATAACATAACATTTACCCGTGTTCGTTTTGGGCTGATTCTTTCCGTTTGTACAGGTAAACCTATTCCGTCATCTGTCACAATCTCTATTTCCGGATGTAGACCCCATACTTGAAACTCAGCCTCCTCCCCGGAAGTATAGGAGGTACGGGAAATATCTACCAATGGTATAGCCATTACATCAGTAATCTTCTTCTCTAAATCCGACAATTTACCGACATTTAAAAAAGCAATCACCCAACTTTTAGATTCCCCTTGCTTCAATTCGTACAAATGCTGGGGGTGATGCGCAGGAAGCGGCAAGCAATTCAGTAAATCCAAATTTAATGCCTCAATCCGATGCCCCATAAACCAATAAGGGGCCGGATCCTGATACCCCAGATTATAATCGACACTCCAGGAAGCAATGGGTTGCTCACAGACTAAAGCCAAAGTATGCCCCTGAGGGGTCTGCATATATCCATAAAAATGAGTTCTCTCATTTCGCATCAGAGTAGGAAAATATTTGCCAAACCAATCGGGATATTTATCCATATAAGTATCAATTCCTAATTTTAAACCGGCTTTCTGAGGTTGAAAAGGAGCTGTCATCCGATTGGTTAATTTCACCTGAACAGCAGGATATTCCTCTGTAGACAAATATGTCAGTTCACATTCTATACCTCCAATTTCTGTCCGGAACGACTGGTTTCCAGTTGCTGTCCAAACCGGATTTTGCAATTTCCCCTCTCTTTTAATATAGAAAGAAGGTCCTTGTTTACTCCTCTCCCGAAAAAAAGGTATTGTGTCATTCCCCTTTTTATGCTTAAAAACAAGCTGTTTTATGTATCCTGCAGTATCTATCTGCATTTCCCAAACTTTAGTACTTATTGTCGACTGACTATATCCTTTATAAACAAGCACACAAATAAGTAAACACCACCAATATCTCATATCTGATTTGTTTATTTTCTTTTTCTGAAATAAAATACTATACCTATCATTAAAAAACAGATTCCCCCTCCGGTAAGCCCGTATTTCCACCATAGAGAACCTTTATTTTGTCCAGCAATTATTGGTATAGTCGTTTGTAAACCAATATCCTGAGTTTGGACAAGAAACTGTTTCACATCGTTGGAACATTCTTTCGCACGAGTCAATTCTTCAGCAGTAAAATAAGTAATTTCACAACTTTCCCTACTCTTTTTTGTAATAAAAGTAGAATCCGCTGCTTCATAATTCACCTCCTTTGTCGTATATTTTACTTCCCGTTCCAACCAATTTCCCAAAGAATCCGTTTTCAAATAACAAATTTCCGAAACTTGAACTGACATACCCGTTTCCCAGGATTCCGATTCCTTGATCTTCCATGGCAACGGCTCGTTTCCTTTATATATATACTCCACTTCCTCTAAATCACCATAATCTGTCCGGACAGATTTACAGACCCGCCCTAATTTGTCGAAAATGTAAAAAGTTCCTATACACCCATTCGAATGCTCTTTTACTTCTTTTCGGACATTTCCATCGATTTCAATATCATAAAATTCATCTTGTAAAATATACCGGTGAGAATTTATATAGTCAAAAACCGTTATATATTTTTCTGAATTTACTACTTGTACTACATTTCCAGTTGTATTAAAAACCAGAAATGAACCGTCATTATAGTTAACCGATTTTACTTTTCCATACAAACAATTCGTCTTCCATCCGGACATACCTTCCTGATCCACACCCCAAACTTCCAGAATCCCACAAATCCCCCAAAACAACAAAAGACAGATTTTTTTCATTATCAATTAACATATTCGATTGACCCACAAATATACACTTAATTTTACACACTAGGGACGTGCCCTAGTGTGTAATTTTATATCTTTACGCAAAAGAAAGATAATGAAATTCAAGTATCTTATTTATTCGTTATGGGTGTTGCTTTTTCTTTGCCTTGCAATTTTTTCCCATGCACAGGAAAGAGGTATAGTGTTCGATAATCCGTCTTTGGCCCCCTTAGCAGGTGTCAATATTTATTTAAATGGCAAAAATTCAGGTACTGTCACCGATGAAAATGGGATTTTTTACTTAAAAAATTTCCGTCTGCTGCAAGAAAATGATACACTCTATTTTTCCTATATAGGATACAATACACAAAAACTTACTTATCAAACTTTAAAAGACAGTAATTTTAAGGTATACCTTATTCCAGACCCACAACTTTTGAAGGAAGTTACAATTTATTCCGACTACATTACACTAAAGCGTTATATTAACTATACAAAACTGGCATCTCTTCCTGTTCAACTCTCTGATTTCGGAACATGCCTGGTCGGAAACAAAATTTATGTCATCGGCGGGGATAGTTCTTTCGAAGAGAAACTTGTCAGCGAAAGCCGGTACAGCACCTTTTGTTGGTATAAATACCGGGGAAACATGTATATATACGATATTTCAACAGATAAATGGGATGTCAGTATTCATAAATTTAAGGAAAGAGCGAACCATATTGCTCAGTATGACAAGGGTAAAATTTACATTATAGGCGGTAAAAGATTAGCTAAAAACAAAAAAGTTGACTACCTGGAAGATTGTATAGAGATATATGATACTTTAACTCAAAAAATATGGAAAGATTACACAAACCCACATCAGGCAGTCAATTTTGCATCCTGTATATACAACCACAATCTGATCCTAATGGGCGGTTCTACACGAATAAAAATAAACAACGAAAAAATATATTCCGATAAAGTGCATGCTTTGGATTTAAAAACCGGTTATTGGTATGAATTGAATAATATGCCTCAGGCACAAGAAGCCAAGGGTATCCTCATCGGCGATCAAATTTATCTGTTCGGAGGCTATAAAACAACCGCTCTAAAAACTATCCGAAGTTATAATTTAACTACAGGAGTATGGGAAACGAAAGGCCAACTCCTTTATGCGGCAGCAAGACCTGCTCTTGCACATTATAAGGATACCGTCTATATTTTTGAAGGTGATAAGATTCAGGTTTATAATGTAAAAACAAAAGAGATTAAAAATTTTCAAATTAATTTGTCTTTGAAATCCAGCGAATTGTTTTGCATAAATAATAAACTATATATATTGGGAGGAGCCGAAACTTCCGTTACTTCCAAATTCCCCTCACAAGATCTTTATAGTATTGATCTTCACGAATTCCAAATAACAGCCCCCTCAGAACGGGACTGAAAATTTAACTTACCAAACGACGGGTATAACTATAATTCTTCAATCCCCATACAATCAGTCCGCTAATTACAAAAACGGAACAAGCCATGCCGATAATCTGCAATATAGCAGGTAGGGAAGATTTCCAAACATCATAAGCAATTTGTACAAAAATAAAATGACAAAGATATATACCAAATGTGAGGGAAGCAATGCAGGACAACAGACGGGAAGACCGAATCTTCAATTTCTGTATAATCACAAAAACGGGAAAAGTCATCATAAAAACATTAATTCCAGCGAAATACCATACAATTTCCAGATTAGCATAATTACCCGGGAAATACTTCTGCGTTAGCAAAAAGCCCAAAGAGGTGATTAAATAACCACCGACAAACATCGGAATTGTAATCCCTAAAGTACGTTTCCAGCTCCACGTCAATGGATATTTTACTAAATAATAAGCTAAAATAATATAGCCGACAAAACCTGAAACATAGTAAAACGTTCCGTAAGGATTCCAATCACAGACTCCGAATAAACCCATATTTCCATAATTTCCCGTATATCCTAAAAGAGGAGCTAACATTTTCAAATAGGGCACAACCAGAGAAATGCCCCAAAACCATAAAAACAGTCGAATTTCTTGTTTTTTAGCCCGCTCAAGCCAACTGTTAAGAATAGGCATAATAAAATACAAACCTACCAGCATATAAAGGTACCATAAAGGGGTCGTATCAAAATTGAAATTGAAAATAAACGTGTATAATTTCATTCCTGTACCGCTCCAGGTATGATCTCCGGCAATTGCCATGTTCTGAGTAGCAGGATGTATATAATTCAGATACACAAAAAATAATATAGGTAAAAGAATAGACCAGAAAATAAGAGGAATAATAATCCGGCCGATACGTTTTATATAAAATTCTTTCATATCCATGCGTAAAGGGAATAATAATACCCCTGTCATCATCACAAAAAGAGGGACGCTGGAACGTACCAAACTTCCACTAAATACAGCGGTCAAAAAACTGGACCGATTCGTATCAAACTGTGCTGTAAAAGGGTCACAACAATGAGAAAAAATAACTAAAAAACACGCTAAAATACGCAATACATCTATCCATCCGATATTTTTTCTTTTTTCCATATTATAGATTTCCATCAATAATTAAATTTACCACAACATATTTTTAATCGCTAGTAGAGAATAAACTTTATGCTCTCTACCGGATTAAAATAAATATTCAGTTCCGCAGCAAAGATAAAGAAACATACTTCACTGCAAGAAATTTTAAGCTTTAATTATCGGAAACCTTTTTACAAATTTTAGAGGAAAGTCGAATTTTTACTTTTTGCTGGCTGCATTTCCATTCATTTCTACGATATCCGCCACAGTCGGATTGTGAATAGAGAGTCCACCATCCGCTATAATCGTCTGTCCCGTGATATAACAGGCATCTTCCGAAGCCAGGAAAGCAATTACAGCCGCAATATCTTCAGGTTTCCCCCAATAAGGGAGCACATTATGCCGTAAGAACACCTTCCGCATTTCTTCCGGCAAATTATTTAAAGCAGCCGGCGTCAATACTAACCCCGGAGCAACAGCATTACAACGGATATTCTTTTTCCCGGCTTGAGTAGCCGTATACCGGGTCAAATTTATTACCCCTGCTTTGGCTATACCATAATAAGTACCTCTAAAGTCAGCCGTTATTCCTCCTATTGAAGCAATATTGACAATATTACCGTTTCCCTGATTTTCCATTAGAGGGATCACTAACTGTGAAAGGTAAACTGCACAACGCAAATTAAAATGAAAAGCCTCGTCGAAATAAGAGATATCCAAATCTTCTATACTTCTGTCTTTCTGAAGATTTGTTCCTCCCACATTATTTACCAAAACATCAATTCTCCCGTATTCTTCTGCAGTAAAATTTACCAATTGCAAACAACTATCTAAATCTGTTGCATTAAAGTATCGGGACTGAACATCCGCTCCTTCTTTTCTCAATTCCCCTGCCAATTCATCTGCCCGATCCTTTGCATAATCTGCAATTACCACTTTTCCTCCTTCCTCTACCATCCGGCGGGTTGTAGCTGCTCCAATCCCAGAAGCTGCTCCGGTAATCACAATTACTTTATTCTCAAACCTCTTCATATCCGTTACATTATTTTATCTACTTCCCCTCTCTTATAACGTATATTTTCCCTCCATTGTTGTAAATTACACACTAGGGACGTGCCCTAATGTGTAATTTTTTGACTTCAATAACCATTAATCTCCGGTTTATTGATACACACCCCTAAAAGGAGCAGATTTAAAATATCAGATCAATATTTTAAACTATAAGTAATAAACCACTATATCTACTCCTCCTGATAAGATATATTAAAAATAGAAAAAATCATTTTTACACATTAGGGCACGTCCCTAATGTGTATCAGGAATTTTAGTAAAAACGAAGAAATAATGGGAACAGAAAATTATGCAATCAATGATCATATTTAATAAATTATTTACTTTAATAAAATAATATATTAATATTTTTGATTAATAAAAACTTGTTAATTCACATAAAAATGTGTTTTTTTGTTGAAAACTAAAATTATGGAACCTTTATATCAACATTTAAAAATGTTCGTATCTTCTCCAGGAGATGTGGCAGAAGAAAGGAAAAACGTAGAAAATATTGTAAAAAGGATCAATGACGTATTAGGAGAAACATTACACATAAATTTAAATATCGTAAGTTGGGAAAATATTCCGCCTGCTACAAATACCGAAGACATACAAGAAGAATTAAATAAAAAAATCAAAGAGTGTAATTTTTTTTTACTGATCTTATATAAAAGATACGGGACAATCGCTAAAAATGCAAAAAAATCGAATACAGAGAGGGAAATAGATACCATAATCGAGTGTGTCAAACAAGAAAAAAAGAAACAAATCATTTCCTATTTTAAAGAAATCTCTTCTAATGAGGATCCGGGACCTCAGGAAAAGAAAATAAAAGCTTTACAGAAAAAGTTAGCTAAAGATCATCATTGGTTTTACAAATCCTATAAAGACACCTACGATTTTGAAGTCAAACTAACTCATGATTTGTACAATCTTCTTCTGAAAATGCACACTTCTTCCTATAAAGTTGTACAATTAAAAAAATTCTGGAAATTCGGGCAAGTAGACGGGCAGAAAGGACCAGAGGTTGCGATTATCTATCCTCCAGTAGCGAAAGAGAATCTAAACAGTAAAATCAATAATTTTTGGCAAAGAAAGTTAGTCCCTTATATTAATTTTGAAGATTATAAAGCTCTTCATAAAATCATGAAAAATATTTCCATGATTGGTGGCAGCAGTTCTTATCGTGTATATTCCAAACACAGTCTACCAACGAATATAGGGGACCAGAATACGGTATGGATATGTCTACCCAGACAGGCAAAAGCCTTAGAAATACTTAAAAGAGATTATCCAGACAGGAAATTTGATATCATTCTGGGAAAAAAGAATGTGGAGCCCCAAATAGAATGGACGAATACCAAAGGTGAAAAAGTAATTATAAAGTCACCTTTATATTCTTATTTAAAGCGTCAACGTCCAGCAGAAATGCCAGACAACAATGACGTCAATTTTGAGAGTATCATAGCAAAAGATTTTGCTGTAGTGGCTAGATTTGACAAGGGGAATAAAAGAGGAGAATGGGAAAAGCTTAAAAACTATTTTATTGCGGGACTACACGGATTGGGAAATTGGGGAGCAGCATGGTATATCGACAGGAAATATTCAGATCTGGAGCAATTTTTAGACAACCAATATGAAAATATTCAAATTCTGTTGGAAGTAACTTATCAGGACGGAAGAATATCAGATGTCAGATCAATTTCAGATATCACTCAAAAAGAAATCGACGAAATGATCAGCAAAAAAAATGTGACGAATGTAATAAAAAAGTACAAAGACAATGCCTAAAAAGAACGGATAAAATTACACATTAGGGCACGTCCCTAGTGTGTAAAAAGAGAGGGGAAAAATTTTATTCCAGCTGATATTCTTTATTCCGCATATTGATTGTTTTTTTCAAATTCATTTCAGTTTTCTGAAAGGGGTTTTCCAAACCGAAATTATTTACAACAAAATTGCACCCCTTCCATCCTTCTTTGGAAAAGAGAAAATTCTTCCCAAAATCCCGAATAAATTCATATTGTTTTTTGTCATAAAAATCGAATTTATCCCTATTTCAATAGTATTTATATCGTTCCGAAAGAAAAACCTGCAACAGATTTCTATTGCAGGCTTAATTTACTTTTGATCGTTTTATGATTTTTCTTTGAGTGATCCAGGCGGGATTCGAACCCACGACCTACGGCTTAGAAGGCCGTTGCTCTATCCAGCTGAGCTACTGGACCAACACATTTACGGTTTGGCGGTGCAAATATAGAGGATTTTTGCGGGAATACAAACTTTTGTTTTATATTTTTTGCAAATGAGAAAGGAAGAAGGCTTTCATTTCTAAGGAGAATGTGTATTTTTGCCACTTTAAACGGAAAAGATGATAAACCCTGTCAAAGCAAATTTTTGGGCCCTGCTTCCCCTGTTTATTTTTTTAGGGGTCTATTTAGTCACTTCTTTAATTGTAAATGACTTTTATAAAGTACCGATTACCGTAGCTTTTGTTATTTCGTCTGTGGTAGCCATCGGAATGACCCGGAAAGAGAAATTGAGTGAACGGATTTCCCGTTTTTCTGCCGGAGCTTCGGATCACAATATTATGCTGATGATCTGGATTTTCATTTTGGCAGGGGCTTTTGCTCAATCGGCCAAAGCGATGGGTGCAATTGATGCAACAGTGAATCTGGCTTTACAAGTGCTTCCGGACAACTTATTATTGGGGGGAGTTTTTATTGCCGCTTGTTTTATTTCCCTTTCCGTAGGAACCTCCGTGGGAACCATTGTTGCCTTAACTCCGGTTGCCGTAGGAATAGCAGAAAAAACAGGTGTAGAATTACCTTTTATGGTAGCGATTGTCGTAGGAGGAGCCTTTTTCGGTGACAATTTGTCCTTTATTTCGGACACGACTATCGCAGCTACCAGAACACAGGGCTGTCAGATGAAAGACAAATTTAAAGTGAATAGCATGATTGTCCTGCCAGCGGCCATATTAGTACTTATATTTTACATTCTGGAAGGCTTACATATACAGGCACCCTCCCATTTAGCCCCTGTAGAATGGATAAAAGTAATCCCTTATTTAGCTGTATTGGGAACAGCTATAGCCGGGATAAACGTAATGCTGGTTTTGTTATTGGGAATCGGCATCACAGGTATCATCGGACTCTGTACTTCCGGTTTTGATGTTTTCGGATACTTTGGGGCCATGGGAAATGGTATTACCGGCATGGGAGAATTAATCGTAATTACGTTACTAGCCGGAGGCATGCTGGAAATGATCCGTTACAACGGAGGAATTGCCTATATTATTGAACGGCTTACCCGGCATGTTAATTCGAAGCGTGTTGCAGAACTCAGTATTGCCAGTTTGGTTTGTCTTGCCAATATCTGTACTGCCAACAATACAATTGCAATCATAACAACCGGCCCCATTGCCCGGAATATAGCTGAACGATTTGGAGTGGATAAACGAAAATCAGCCAGTATTCTGGATACTTTTTCCTGTTTTATACAAGGTATTATTCCCTACGGAGCGCAAATGCTGATCGCAGCAGAACTAGCCGGTATTTCCCCTCTTTCGATTATCCGGTATCTGTACTATCCGATTTTAATTGGTATTTGTGGCTTACTATCCATACTGCTGAGGTATCCGAAACACTATTCTTAGTCTTTTCAACCTGAAGAATACATTAAGGTAAAAAACCTCCTATTGCCTTTTCATATTCTGCCAGAGCAACCTTATACTGGTAATTCGCCGATACCACATTTGTAAAAGTTTGTAACCAAGTGACCTGAGCCGAAAGGACATCGATCACCGGCAATTTCCCTTCATTATAACTAAACGTATTGAGGATCAAGTTATGCCGTGCAATTTCCAGGGAAGAATCCACAATATTGATTCTTTTCAGCGCTTCCGTCAAATTTACCCAGGCATTGCTTAAATCCAGCCGAATCTGATCGAGAAGTTTACTTCGTTCGAGTTCACGCGTTTCCTCCTCCGTTTCACTAATACGGACATTGTGGCGTCGTTCCCCCCAATAAAAGACAGGTATATTTACATTGGCAAAAGCGATTGTAGAAAAACGTTTATCACCGTCAATATTGATCAGGGTTGTACCCCATTTTTCTTTAATTCCCACTGCCAAATTGGGTAAATAGTTCGCTTTCACCAAACGGGTCTGCAAACGGGCCAATTCTATACCTTGTTGTGCTATCCGGTAATCCGGACGGTTTTCCAATACATAACGCAAATCATAAAGAGCGGGAATGGCTAAAGGTTGGCATATTGAATCAGCCAGTTCTACCGGTAATCCGGCTTCATTCCCCATCATAACATTTAAAGCCTGAACAGCAGTTCTATAATTGGTTTCAGAAGTATTTAACTGTAATTCAGCTTCCTTTAAACGGGCTTGTACCATCAGGACGTCTGTTTTACTAATAGCTCCCTCCATAAACCGTTTATTGACAATATCGAATAATTCCTGTACAATCCCTACAAAACGCAAGGAAATCCGGTACAAATCGCGGTTTGCTGCAACTGTCCAATAATTGACATCGGCTGCATATACAATATTGTCAACGGTATACTCTTCTTCCAAACGGGCAATCGCTTCCTGTACACGGGCCGCCTCATATTGTTTACGCAGGCTACTTCCTGCATACACATTTTGCACCACTCCAGCTTCCACACTATAATTATCGTGTTTCAGATCAATTCCGGGCATAAACTGGACATTTTCTATCTGATAGGAATAACTTCCCGTCATATCTATCCGGGGAAAAAATCCGGTTTTTATACTTTTCAAGGTATAAAGAGCGGCTTTTACAGCTTCCTCGGATTGTCTGATTTCCTGGTTATAGTCCAGCACTTTTTGGCGATACTGCTGCAATGTCAGGGATTGAGCCAATGTATAAGTGCAAAACAACAGCAGTCCTATTATTCCATATACTTTTTTCATTCTCGCTTCTTCTGATATTCTAAACATTCCTATTTTTTCAGAAACCTTTCTGTCTGGCTCCCTTCTTCACTGAAATCCGAAAAATCAAACTATACGTTACGGGTAAAACAATAATTGTCAATAAACTTGCTACCAACAATCCGCCCATGATTCCGGCGGCCATTCCCCCAAACATAGCGTCAAACAACAAAGGCAACATGCCTAAGATTGTCGTCCCGGAAGCCATCGTTACGGGTACAATCCTGGATTTTGTAGCTTGAATTACGGCTTCGAGCGGTGCCAGACCATTGGCCTGTTCTATACCAATCTGATCGACCAGTACGATTGCATTTTTTATATTCATTCCCACCAAACCTAACAATCCCAATAAAGCAAAAAAATCAAACATCCTTCCCAATATTAATAAACCGAATACTACGCCAATGAATATAAGGGGCACCATCAGCAAAATGACAATAGGTTTGCGGTAAGAACGAAACAGCAATAGCAATACGACAAACATCAATATAAAGGTCAAAGGCATATTAGCTGCCAATGCCTCATTTGACTCAACCTGACTTTCATCTTCCCCAAAAAACTTCATCCGGTAGCCGGCGGGAATTTCTATTTTCTGCACATCCTGCCATACCTTTTGAAAAGCCTGTTTGGTATTAGCACCCCGTTTCGGGTCGCACTGGGCCATCATCACCCGTTCCCGGTTATAGCGCTTAATCACATTATAATTATAATTCAGGTCAAAACGATCGACAACCTGTGCCAGAGGAACTGCAGAACCGGTTGCTGAGAAGACTGGTAATGTCCGCATATTATCCAGATTTCCGGCCTCATAATTGTCCTCTTTCAACAAAATGGGCATAAACAAATCCTTCTCCCGGTAATCTCCCAAGGGCAAACCATTCGTTGCAACTTTCAGTGCATAAGCGACAGCCTGCCGGGTGATTCCCAAACGTTGCCCTCTTTCCTGAGAATATACCGGTTCCCAGACAGGCACCATATTTCCCCAGCTATTCCGTATATCTGTTACCATCGGACAAGCCTGCATAATGAGCATTGCTTGCTCTGTCAAACTTTTAAGCGTATCGGTATTTTCCCCGATAAAACCTATTTCTATGGCAGCTTCTACCGCAGGCGATAACTTAAAAAGAGAAGAACGGATCAGCAAATTGGGATAATTCTCACTTACATACCTGTTCAGGCGTGCTTCGACCGCTGCAGTATACGTTTTATCCTTCACTTCTATGAGTATATTTCCGAAATTCGGTTTCGGTCCGAAAGAAGTACTGGCCAGATAATAACGCAAAGGCGATCCTCCTAAAGTTGTAGATACATTGACCACTTCCTCCTGTTGCATTAAATAACCTTCGATCCCAGACAACATTTTTTCCGATTCACGTATGCTGTAACCCTCCGGTAAAAAACAATCGGCCCGAAAATACGGCTTATCCATGTTCGGGAAAAAATTCTGAGGCATCATTCCCATAATGACTAAAGACACAATAAACAAAATAACGACTCCTGTAATGGTAATTACTTTATAGCGAATCAGGCTCCTCAACGCTTTGGCAAAACCATTATAAAATTTTGTATCATAGGGATCTTTACCCGTATTATCTCTTTTTTCTTTCAGAATAAAATTTCCGAATACAGGTGTCTGTGTTAAAGCCAGAATCCAGCTTAATCCCAAAGACACAGCCAAGACCACAAACAATGGCTTTACGATCTCTGCAACGGCTGAGGGTGCCAGATATAAAGGCAGGAAAGAAAATATCGCAATCAAGGTAGCTCCGAGTAAGCCCCATTGAGGAATAGTAGCCCCCCGGATCAAGGCTTCGCGCCGTCCTATTCCCCGGCGAATCGCAATTTGTGCATTGTCTGTCACAACAATAGCATTATCCACCAGCATCCCCATTGCAATAATAAAAGCTGCCAAGGAAGTCCGGTTCAGGCCTACCCCTATAAATTGCATCACCAATAAAGTACCTCCGATAGAAAAAAGCAAGGAAGAACCGATTAACATACCTGCCCGGGCTCCCATTACGATGAGGATAATAAAAATCACAATGGCCAGAGACTCCACCAAATTGAGAATAAACCCGTTATTGGCTTCCCGGGCAATCTGATCTTCCGGGTAAAGTGTAATTAATTCGATCCCAACCGGCATTAAGGGCAGCAACTGATCCAGCTTCTTTCTGACTTCTTCTCCCGTTTTCACGACATCTTTTTCCGGAGCCGTCGATACCCCTATTCCAATTGCCCGCATCCCGTTTACGCGCATCAGGCTTCCGGGGGGATCCATATAGCCTTTCTCAATGACAGCAATATCTCCTAAACGAATCTGCTGACCGGTTTCGGTCACCACCAATTGATTGCGGATATCATTCAAATCCTTATAGGTACCTTCCGCCAATACCTTTAATTCAATATAGCCGGCTCTTTTTTCTCCGGTATTAATCAAAGAGTTCTGGGATTTAATCGTCTGAATCACCGTATTTAAATTCAAACCAGAATTTGCCAGCTTGGACATGGATATAAACATATTGACCACCTCCGTCTGTTCGCCATAAAGAGCAACCTTTTGCACCCCCGGGACAGTGACCAGCTCTGTTTTAATGCGTTGTCCCCATCCCCTCAAATCGTGATAGCTAAATCCCTCTGTAGCCGTCAAACCGAAATAAATACCGAATACATCGCCAAAATCATCCGAAACACTGATATCCGAAGCACCTTGCGGTAATTGGGGCTGAATATTAAGTACTTTCCGTCTTAACTCGTCCCACATTTGAGGCATTTCGCCAGGCGGTGTTGCCGGATTCAGTTCAATATTGATTTTCGACATCCCGTAATAAGACTCTGATTTTATTTTATAAACCCTCCGCATAGACTGTATCTCCCGTTCTATGGGTTCAGTTATTAACTGTTCCACTTCCTGGGGGGTCGCCCCCGGATAACGGGTAATCAGAACGGCAGACTTTATGACAAAAGGCGAATCTTCCTTTTTCCCCAATGATTCAAAAGCTAAAATTCCGCCGATCATCAATACAGCCAGAAAAAAATAAATTACCTTGGGATTATCCAGAGAATATTTCGGAATATTCATAGAATTTTAATTAAAATATAGACTATTATTTGTATAATCCGGTTTTCGGATCTTTACTCAAATGAACCCTTCGTTAAAACCGGTCCTTCTTCGATAAATGCTAGGGGATAACCTGTACCTTCTGTCCATCCGTAATAAAATTCACCCCGTCCACCACTACTACATCTCCCCGGGTCAATCCCTTTTGAATCATTACTTTATCCTGTCCAAAAAGTTGAGCAATTTCTATCCGGCGTTTATTTACCGTTGCAGATTCCTTTTTATAAATCCAAACGGAGGTAACATTCTTATCCGGATCAATAAAAACAGCATTCAATGGAACGACCGTATGTTCCTCTGTTTTCCCTTCTATTTGTAAATGAATACGGGCAGAAAAACCGGGATATACCGGAAACTGTTCTTTATTATAAAGGGTGTCCTCTATACTCAGCCTCACCGGTATACCGCCCCCTTCCGGAGAAGCATCTACAAATTCTTTAATACGGGCGTGGAAATGATACCCTTTGTATACGTCAAATTCTACAGAAATATCCATCTTCTCCCGCGTCAATGCAACACTGGTCTCGGGTAAGATAAACCGGATGGCCAATTTATCCGGATTCACCAATTTTATGACAGGTTCTCCCGGCTGTACTTTTTGATAATTCTCGACATATTTCTTTTCCACAAAACCGTCAAAAGGTGCCCGTAAACGAGTGTCCTGCAATGTATTCTGAGAAGCCTGGTAAGCAGAGCGGGCCTTTATGTAATTATTCTGAGAAACTTCGTAGTCCTGACGGGAGATCGCCTCCATGTCCAGCAATTTTTTATCCCGTTCCAATTGGGAACGAGCCGTAATATAGGCGGCTTGGTTTGCATCATTCTGCAATTGGTAATCAAGCGGGTCCACCACTGCAACGACAGCCCCTTTTTGAATGGTTTCTCCGGCATCTACATTCATGTTTACCAGGGGGCCGCCTACTTTAAAAGCCAGCTGAGCAAATTCTTCTGCTTCAACGACCCCGGTATAAATTTTATCCAGATTTTCGGGAGCTCCTATCGTTTCTATTTTTACCGGACGCAGAATATCCTGATAAACCTGATCTTTATTGTGGCCGCATCCCAGTAAAAAGAACAAGCCCCAAAAGAGCAACTGTACTTTATCTATACGTTTCATATTTTTATTTTCCGGTTCTGACGGCGAAGCCGAATTCATAAATATTACTTCACGTATACGTCTATTATCTTAAAATGGTTTGGGAAAAATAAAAAAATGAGAAAAGCCTTTGGAAATGTAAAATTTACGTTTTCCAAAGGCTTCTTCAACCGGATTTTCCGAATTACATTTATTTCAGCATTCCTGTAGACCTCAATTTGATTTCCGTCAGGATTTTCTTTGTGTATAAAGGGAAGTCGCTATTCAGAATCCAAGCAAAATAACCGGGCTGTTCCTTTAAAACCTGTTCTACAGGAAGTCCCTTATTTTTACCAAAATTAAACACTTCCACTCCCTTATCATTAAATACAATAAAACCGGCGAAATCTGCATTATTATTCTGGGTAGAAAACTTACTCAAAAACTCGATATTATTCTCCAGCCTATCCCCATACCGGTCCAGCTGGGCCTTCAGCACTTCATAAGTAGCAAATGTATCGGCAGCAGCGGTATGGGCGTCTTCCAGGCATTTATCACAATAAAAACGATAGGCTGCCGACAGGGTACGTTGTTCCATCTTGTGAAAAATCGTCTGTACATCGACAAATTTTCTTCTCCGCATATCGAAATCCACTCCTGCTCTTAAAAACTCTTCCGCCAGCAACGGAATATCAAAGCGGTTGGAATTATAACCGCCCAGATCACAACCTTCAATATAACGGGCCAATTCCTTAGCAATGCTTTTGAAGACCGGACATTCTTTTACATCCTCATCGTAAATACCGTGTATAGCCGATGCTTCCTTTGGAATAGGCATTTCCGGATTTACCCGAATGGTTTTTTGCTCCTCTTTTCCATTCGTATATATTTTCAATACGGATATTTCCACAATCCGGTCTTTGGCAATATTCACACCAGTTGTTTCTAAGTCAAAAAATACGATTGGATTAGCTAAATTCAGATTCATTTTAAAATTTTATTGCAAATTACAGGACGAATGGTTGAAAAACAGAACAGGTTAAAAGATCACGTATAAGGTCATCTTTTAACCTGTTACTTATCCGGAGAGGTTTACACCATCATAGGCATTAATAACATCAGTAAATCCTCCTCCTGATCCTCGTTTTCAAAAGGCAGGAACAAACCGGGGCGTGTAGGATCCGACAATTCTAAAACCACATTTTCCGATTCGATATTCGACAGAATTTCCAACACGAAAGGAGATTTGAATCCAATTGCAATCGGTTCCCCCTCATACTGACAATTAAGCGTTTCATGACCAGACATTGAATAATCGATATCCTGAGCAGAAATAGTAATCTTATCTCCTCCCAATTCAAACTTTACCAGATTGCTGGCTTGATTTGCCATAACAGACACCCGGCGTAAAGAATTATACAATTCTTTTTTCTCGATAATAACTTTTTTAGGATTATTCTGAGGTATTACGGAATTATAATTGGGGAAACGTCCCTCTACCAAAGTAGAAGTCATCTTATAATTACCGAAAACAAAACAAGCCATTTTCTCATTGAAAGCAATCTGCAGAGGAGCATCGTCTTTCGGCAAAATATTTTTCAACATCAAAGCCGGTTTTTTGGGCAATATTAAAGAATGCTGTCCATTTTCACTTCTCCCGTCAAAACGTTTGTAACGTACCAATTTATGAGCATCCGAAGCCACAAAGGTAAAATTATCCTCATTCATTTCAATTAAGATACAATTCATAACGGGCCTCAAATCGTCATTGGCAGTAGCAAAAATAGATTTTACAATACCATCCAGCATTAATCCGCATTTTGTCTCAAAAGAAGTGTTTTCTCCTTCCGGAGTTCCAGGTTTTGGATAATCTTCCGCGCTTTCTCCCCTCACCGAAAATTCTCCTTTTTCCGAAATAATGCGGACTTCATTGGTCGATTCATTGATGTCAAAAGTCAAAGGTTGTTCCGGAAATTCTTTCAGCATATCGAGTAAGATCTTTGCAGGAATCGTAATCTGCCCTTCTTCTTCCAATTGTTCCAACTCGATTTTAGCTTCCATTGTAGTTTCTTTATCGGATGCTGTTGCATACAATAAACCGTTAGTGGCGACTAAAAGGATATTATCCAGAATCGGTTGTACCGGTTTCCCGCCGATCACCTTGCTTACCGCTTGCAAGCGCGTCAGCATAGTATTACTTGATACGACAAACTTCATAGGTTATATTTTTATTAATTATTATTCTGAAATGAACGCCTAAATTAATGTATTTTTTTTTCCCCTTGAAATTTTAAAGACAATTTTTCAACAGAAAAAAATAGAAATTGTAAAATAAAATTTCCTTCCTGTCTTGGCAGCTTCCTTTACCTTTGCCTCATAAATATTTCTTTTTTCAATTGCTGTTATTACCCGGAACAATTCCTATTCCACACAGCAGTATGCTGAGGTTTAACAAAAAAGGATACCCTCCTGCTTTTCTCAGCATTTCAGGTATCCTCTTCCTAAAAAGACCAAGCGATTATCCCATAATTTCTTCTACTTCTTCCACCGTAATCGGAATACGGCGATCTCCTAACAAACGGCATCCTTCTTCAGTGATCAGTACATCATCTTCCAGACGGATACCACCAAAATCTTTATAAGTTTCGATCTTATCATAATTCAGAAATTCTTTATGCATTCCTTTTCCCCTCCACTGATCAATCAAAGCGGGAATAAAATAGCACCCCGGTTCATCGGTTACCACAAACCCCGGCTCTAAACGGCGTCCCATACGTACAGAGGATGTCCCGAACTGGTTAACGGGGCGAGTTTCTGCGTCATATCCCACATATATCTGTCCCAAATCTTCCATATCGTGTACGTCCAATCCCATCATATGTCCCAGTCCATGAGGCATAAATAAAGCATGTGCACCGGCAGCTACGGCCTCCTCTGTATCTCCCTTCATCAGGCCTAAATCTTTTAATCCCTCGGCCAAAACTTTACATACATCCAGATGTACAGAGAGATAAGTCACGCCAGGACGGGACAACTCTAACGCTTTGTTATTACAATTCACTACGATGTTGTAGATATCTTTTTGACGGGCAGAGAATTTCCCATCCACAGGTACAGTACGGGTAAAATCAGAGCAATAATTCATATTATTTTCAGCACCCGCATCTGTCAGCATCATTCGTCCTTTTTGCAGGATCTGGCTGTGATTATGATTGTGTAGCGTTTCGCCGTTCTGAGAAAGAATGACAGGGAAAGATACTATGCTCCCATAAGAAGCGGCTATACCTTCTATCAAACCTGTAATATACTGCTCCTTTATTCCGGAACGGCAATTCCGCATGGCAGTAGTATGCATTTCATAACCAATATTGCAGGCCTTCGTAATCTCGTCTATTTCACACGCTTCCTTTACAGAGCGTAAAGCCACTACTGCCTGAATTAATTCGACAGAAGCATACTGTTTGAGAAGAGAATGATGTATACCCAGCAGATCTTCCAGCAACAACATATTCTGATAGCGATAAGGAGGCAGGAAATGAATTTTCCGCCCTTCTGCAATAGCCTGACGCAACATTTCAGCCAGCTTTGTAAACGGCCGGGTATTGGTAATCCCGACAGAAGCACCTAATTCTTTTACCTTCGGCTGAGGACCCATCCAGATAATATCGTCCATATCCACATCATTCCCGAAAAGATATTCTTTTCCGCTCTCTACATCCAATACTCCGGCAAATCCCGGCATATTCAAACCAAAGAAATATAAAAACGAACTATCCTGACGGAATTTATAAGTATTATCCTTATAATTGGCCGGAGCCTCGCCGTTTCCTAAAATAAGAATTAACCCTTCCCATACTCTCTCCCGCAATTCTTTCCTTCTGTTTTTGTAAACACTTGCTTCAAACATACGATTTATTTTTAATGATTAATTTTTACTTATTATCTCTGCCATATCATTTCATTCCCCTGCGTTTCCTTCCACTCCGAAACAGCTCACAAGATAACCAAATAAACCCGAAAATAAAATACCAATTTATACCTAAAATTCCATTTCAAGATTATTCAATCGCATTGCACTGCATTTGGATACCGCATCCGACGGACGAATTTCGCAACGGTGCCATTTTCCTGCTTCCAAGCGGAAAGGTTCCATTTCCAATTTATAAACCTTATATTTTTCTTCAGGTTTGATACTAAAACAGATTTTTTTCTCAAATCGGTTGTATAATTTAATAATCAGGCGGTTTTTCCCCTTTTGTAAGGGTAATACTACATATTCCTTATTATACCGTTTTCCTTTTTCTGAAAGGTGAGCCGTAATTTCCCGCCCATTCAGCAGCACTAAAATTCCGTTTCCGCTTCCCAATTCAACCGGTACACATTGTGCTTTCCCGGACTCTATCTCCGTATATAAAAACAGAGACTTTCTCTCCCGCACCGGCAACTCGCTTATTATTCCATACCGGAAACCGGCTAACTTCTTCCACCCGTCTTCCTCCGGTTTTTCAGGGATTTCCCGTATTCCGGCCGGAAGGGTACCAAAAACACTGCCGGAAGATTTCATATAAACAGGGCCCCAGTATGTCCCTTTTGCCGAAAGGACACAACTTTCCCGTCCGTCATTCTCCTCCAGAAGCACTTCTTTTTCTATTCCGTCTATCTTTATCTGAATCCGCCTTCCTTTCTCATTATCCGTATAATATAACACAGGCTTCACTTGTTTCTTTACTGCCTGAAATCCCCAGGTATAAGCCACAGTACTCCGGAAACCGGTATAATAATCGATGCAGGAATATGCATACAATGGAGTGGCATTTCCGGATGTCAACCTTTTACCTTTTACTTGACTCTTTACCGGTTCAATTTTCCAACCTTCCTGCATATCCAGACAGATGATGCCCACAGGGCTATCCTCTTGCCAGGCAGGTTCTCCATACAACTGCCATTCTCCTTTTTCCCGGCCAATGCCTACAGCTCCTCCTTCCATATAAGAAGCAGATAAGACCTGTCCCTGCAGCCCCTCTAAACGAATTTTGCTGAGAGGAGCAGATTTATCTGCAAAAATATAAATGCGATTTCCTTTTACGGTGACATCCTGTCCCGGATACAGATATTCAAAAGGATTGGCTTTCACGCCATAAATACTTTCTCCGTATTTTTCAAGCCAAATTCCCATTTTTTCCAATACTTCCTTTTCAAAAGGAACTACGCTTCCATCCCCTTTCGGACCAATATTCAACAAATAATTCCCTCCCCGGCTTACTACTTTAATCAAACTCCGAAGTTTTTCATTTACCTTCTCCTCTGCCTTCCCCCTTACTTGCCAGGAACGGTATCCCCAGGTTTCATTAAAAAAAGATGCAGCTGTTTGCCACGGTACTCCTATTTTATAATCGGGATATTCATTATCTCCCAATACACTGAAATCGCTGCAATCATTCCCTAGCCGCCCGCTTATCATGCAATGCGGCTGCAAAGAGTCCACCAGATGGTAAAGTCCCCGGCTCTGCTCAGGTGTCAGCGATCCCATATCAAACCATATTTCGGAAATATCCCCGTAAGCGGTCATAATTTCCTCTACCTGTTTCAGATTATAAATATAGTGTTCCGGTGTCAGCGGATCGGCATTATGGCTGGAAATAGGATAAGCTTGCGGGAAATGCCAGTCGATCAGTGAAAAATACACTCCAAAACGCATTCCTTGCCGTCGGCAGGCTTCGGCAAGTTCCTTCATTACATCCCGCTTAAAAGGAGTTGCATCCACTACATTATAATCAGTATAACGACTGTGGTACATACAAAAACCATCGTGGTGTTTGGACGTAAACACTATCGACTTCATTCCTGCCCTTCGGGCTAAGGCCACAATAGAATCAGCATTCCAACCGGCCGGATAAAACCGTTCTGCCACAGCCGCATACCAATCTCCGAAAATACCGGCTTGCGACTGAATTTGTTCGCTATAGCCCTGAGTTACAGGTTTCCCGTCCCACACTCCTCCCAATTCAGAATAAATCCCCCAATGAATAAACATCGAAAATTTCTGATCCAGCCATTGTGAATCAGGCTTATTTTTACCATAAGCGCTCCAGGCACACAAAAGAAATAAAAACACTATTTTTTTCATAACCGTAAATTAAATTTGCCAACACCCTTTAATCCGGTATACCTTCATTTTATCCCTGTTCCCAACTGACAGCCAATAAATAATCCGGATAGTAAACAAGCAAAATACATACACAGGAGGCCTGCTCCCGTGTATTCTTTTACGGCTATAAAAGTAATTAAATTTCCGATCCTTTGCTCAATCGGGGACGCCTAAACAAAAATGCAGCCAAAGGAGTAGCCAATCCGGCAACCATAACGATCCAGATCCCATAGCGAAGTACAATTTGTTCTCCGTTTATTCCGCTCAGTCTCCCACTCAATTCCAAGGTAGTATCCTGTGCAAAATAAATATCGAACATACGCCATAAAACAACTATTCCGGCTGCTATTCCCAACACGGAAACAGCCCAGGTATTTCCATAACTCATATCCAAAGCCGTATTCCGGCGCACACATAAAAATAAAATAATGATAAACATAATAAAAGTAAACCAGCCCGATGTGGAAACCCCGGAGAGATCTCCGATCATTTCTACTCTGTACCAAGGCAAAAAAGTAGAGATGATTCCGGCCAAAGCCAGAATAAATACAATAAATCGTTGTGTACTCATAATTTTATTTTTTATTTACGTCCTTATTCAAATTATCAGAAAAATTCCCATTTAACTGAAAAACTGAACGAAGTATATACGTCCCGGGAAGGGAAAAGTTCGGGATAAAACAAAAGGATTCTCTTTTTTCCTTCAGATGTAAAAAATTATGATGAAAAACAGAAATTTAAAAAATATCTGTTCTTTTTTTTTTGTAATCGCAATAACAATGAGTACTTTTGGGGGCAAATTCGGAAAGTAAACGTTTCCGAAAGATATATTTATGTGCTTAAAATATGTTTTATAACACAAAATTCAGGAATTAACATACATTATTTATTTAATAATTTATTATCATGACACCAACTCATATTGAACACATCGGCATTGCCGTAAAAAGCCTGGATGAGGCTATTCCTTTTTATGAAAAAGTATTGGGATTAAAATGTTATGCGATTGAAGAAGTAAAGGATCAAAAAGTAAAAACAGCATTTTTTCAAGTAGGCCAAACGAAGATTGAATTACTGGAATCGACAGATCCGGAAGGACCTATCGGTAAATTTGTAGAAAAAAACGGTGGGGGTATGCACCACATGGCTTTTGCAGTAGAAGATGTTGCACAAGCATTAAATGACGCAGCTGCTGCCGGATGTCAATTGATTGACAAAGCACCGCGTGCCGGAGCCGAAGGTTTGCAAATTGGCTTTTTGCACCCGAAATCTACCAACCGGGTATTGACCGAACTTTGCGGAAAAAAATAATACGGTTTTAAAGTTTGATTTCGATAAAGAATTACTGCGATGAACAGCAATTCTTTATTGATTTTTAAGACTTTACAACTTTATAAACATTATAAATTCAATATTATATGATGACTAATCAAGATAAAGTAAAAAAACTGATCGACCTACGTGCGACAGCAAAATTAGGCGGCGGTGAAAAGAGAATCGAATCCCAGCATAAAAAAGGGAAACAAACGGCTCGCGAACGTATTGAAATGTTACTGGATGACGGTAGTTTCGAAGAATTTGATATGTTCGTAACCCATCGTTGTACCAATTTTGGAATGGAAAAGACCAAATTCCTCGGAGATGGTGTGGTAACGGGTCAAGGAACGATTGACGGCCGGTTAGTATTTGTATTTGCACAGGATTTCACCGTATTCGGAGGAGCCTTATCTGAAACATTGGCACAGAAGATTTGTAAGGTAATGGATAAGGCCATGGTTGTCGGAGCTCCGGTTATCGGTCTGAATGATTCCGGAGGCGCCCGTATCCAGGAAGGGGTAACTTCTCTGGCCGGTTATGCTGAAATTTTCGAACGCAATATTTTGGCTTCCGGAGTTATTCCGCAGATTTCTGCTATTTTCGGGCCCTGTGCAGGAGGTGCTGTATATTCTCCGGCACTCACCGATTTTATCCTGATGACAGACGAAACTTCCTATATGTTCGTTACGGGACCGAAAGTTGTAAAAACGGTTACAGGTGAAGACATCAGTACAGAAGATCTGGGAGGTGCCGGAATCCACTCTACCAAATCAGGAGTTGCTCATTTCAAGGTAGAAAACGAAGAAGAAGGTATTCTGATTATCCGTAAACTGTTGTCGTATTTGCCCTCTAACAATCTGGAAGATGCTCCGATGATTGACTGTACAGACCCGATCGACCGTCTGGAAGACAGTCTTAATTCTTTAATTCCGGACAATCCAAACCAGCCATACAATATGCTGGAAGTAATTGAAGCTATCGTCGACCACGGAGAATTCCTGGAAGTACACCGCAACTTCGCTAAAAATATCATTGTCGGATTCTGCCGTATGGGAGGTATGCCGGTAGGAGTTATCGCCAACCAACCGAACTTCCTCGCCGGGGTATTGGATATACAAGCTTCCCGGAAAGCAGCCCGTTTCGTTCGTTTCTGTGACTGTTTCAATATTCCGATCCTGACTTTAGTGGATGTACCGGGATTCTTACCGGGCAGTGGACAGGAATACGGTGGTATTATCATTCACGGTGCCAAATTATTATTCGCATACGGAGAAGCTACTGTACCGAAAGTTACCGTTACTTTGCGTAAATCTTACGGTGGAGCACACGACGTGATGTCCTGTAAGCAACTGCGCGGAGATGCCAATTATGCATGGCCTTCCGCTCAAATTGCCGTTATGGGGGCTTCCGGAGCCATTGAAGTTCTGTATGGAAAAGAAGTAGCTGCTATCAGTAGCAATGAAGAAAAAGCTAAATTTATACAGGAAAAAGTAGATGCTTACGACGAAGCTTTTGCTAATCCTTATCAAGCAGCTTCCTATGGTTATATTGACGATGTGATCGAACCTCGCAATACCCGTTTCCGCGTAATCCGTGCCTTCGAAAGCCTGCGTACCAAAAAAGTGGTTAATCCGCCGAAGAAACATAGTAATATACCGTTGTAAAATTAAAGAATATGACAAGTTTAATTACGCTTTCTACAGATCTGATCAGGGAAGCCGGAGGATACACCATTTCAATTGTGAGTATCATTGTGGTATTTGTTGCACTGGGAATACTGGTATTTATCTTTATGTCTATTCCAAAAATTCTGGAAATGAACATTAAAAATAAATTGAAAAAAGCCGGACATGAGGAACCAGCAAAGAATATTAATGTAGAAGGGAACGTAAATGTAGCAATCGCAATGGGTCTTCACTTGTATTTTAATGAATTACACGATGAAGAAAGTAATATTATTACGATTCACAACGCTCCCAAGCAATATTCTCCCTGGAGTTCTAAAATTTATAGTGTACAAAACCAACCGGTGAAAAAATAAATTAATGATTCATGGCCGGCATGGAAATGATCCGGTCACCAATTAATAAGCATATGAAAAAATACAAGTTTAAGATAAACGGTCAAACCTACGAAGTTGAAGTAGGAGAATTCGATGGCTCAAATGCTACGGTTTCCGTAAACGGTACCTCTTACCAAGTAGAAATACAGGGAGAAGAAAAGAAAGCAAAAACTCCTGTTTTGGCTCGTAAACCGGTAGTAAACAAACCGGGGGAAGGTCAGATCAAAAAGGCCGAAAGCAGTGGTGCTGCCTACAAAATTAATTCTCCCCTACCCGGAACGATTAAAAAAATCAACGTTAGCGTAGGGGCTACTGTTAAAGCCGGCGAATGTGTGATGATTATGGAAGCCATGAAAATGGACAACAACGTAATGGCTGAAAAAGGTGGTGTTGTACAGGCTATCAAAGTAAAAGAAGGAGATGCAGTTCTCCAGGGCGATACATTAGTAGAAATAGCATAATTCAATAGAATATGAACAGACTTATTTTCATTATGCTATCTTTTTTGTTTGTCGCCTTCAGCGGAAATACCTGCGAAGCATCAAACAGAGGTAGCTTAAAAGACGAGCTTGTCCACGGCAAATGGATGAACAGAGCCGGGGGATATATCCCTAAGGCGATCCGGGCAACGGACTTAAAGCCGGATCAGAAAGCACGGACAGTAGCCCGTTATAAAGTTTATAGTTTTTATGATGACGGAACCTTTACCATGGATTCCATCAAACAACGTTATACCGGAAAATGGCAGTTGGAAGGGAACAAAGTCATAATGACTTTCAAGCCTAAAAAAATTACTGAATTCTCTCCGAATTTAGACCCGAATGCATCCGGCCAGGGCTATGTAACGACCGACGTGATGGTCGATCTGGGTGTCCGTATTGCTACGATGAACGGGAATGTATTGGAATTTTCGGGTATGGATCAGAATGCATACCACAATTCTGACGCTATGGCGGGGATGAAGAATTTCTGGGAATTTACCGGTTTTCCCAACGCGACTACGGGCAACCTGGTGATGATCATTATTGCCCTGCTCTTTATCTGGCTGGCTATCCGTTTCGATTACGAGCCGATGTTGCTGATTCCCATCGGAATGGGTATTATTATTGGAAATATTCCTTTCTATATGGGAGAAGCCTTTAACCTGAAACTCGGTATTTACGAACCGGGATCCGTTTTGAATATTCTCTATTCCGGAGTGATCAATGGCTGGTATCCGCCTTTGATTTTCCTGGGCATCGGAGCAATGACAGATTTCTCCTCATTGATTTCCAACCCCCGGTTAATGTTATTGGGTGCGGCAGCCCAGCTGGGTATATTCGTAACCTTCCTAGGAGCTTTATGGTTAGGATTTGCTCCCCCCGAGGCCGGTGCTATCGGTATTATCGGCGGAGCCGACGGTCCGACAGCTATTTTCCTTTCTTCTAAATTAGCCAATGGAGTAAACATGCTGGCCGACGGAACTTTGGTGAAAAACCTTATCGGTCCGATTGCCATTGCTGCCTACTCTTACATGGCTCTGGTTCCTGTCATTCAGCCTCCAGTAATCAACCTTTTGACGACTAAACACGAACGGAAAATCAAAATGCGTCCTCCGCGTTCTGTCAGCCGCCTGGAAAAACAACTTTTCCCCATCATCGGTTTGCTATTGACAGCTTTCATTGCTCCCTCAGCTCTTCCGTTGTTAGGAATGCTGTTCTTCGGTAATTTGCTGAAAGAATCGACAGTAACCAACCGTTTGGCCAATACAGCCAGCAATGCTTTGATCGATACAATCACTATGTTATTGGGAGTTACCGTAGGAGCTTCTACACAGGCAGACGTATTCCTGACCAAGGATTCTATTCTGATTTTCGGATTAGGAGCATTCTCTTTTATTATTGCTACTGCCGGTGGTGTATTGGTTGGTAAAATTATGAACTGGTTGTCTCCAAAAAGCAACCCGATCAACCCAATGATCGGAGCCGCCGGAGTATCAGCTGTTCCGGACAGTGCCCGTGTAGTACAAAATATGGGATTGAAAAACGATCCGACCAACTACCTGCTGATGCACGCGATGGCTCCGAATGTATCCGGAGTGATCGGCTCAGCAGTGGCAGCGGGTACCTTATTGAGTTTCTTGATGTAAAATCCTTATTTTATAAACAACTCTCTGTTTAACAGGGAGTTGTTTATTTTTAAACCCTGCATTTCTTTTTCCAGAAAAAGATATAATCCAGCGAATAACGCCCTCCGCCTAACCAGAAAAATAAAATATAAAAAGCCAGATACAGTATTCCCAATTCTTTTATCTGAAAAGGATCCTCTCCATGGATCACCCATATCGCTACTATCATATTAAAAATCAACGGTACGGTTGCCAAACGGGTAAATATTCCCAGCAAAAGGAGGAGGGAACAACCCACTTCCGCTAAAATAGAAAGAAGGAGGGATACAACCGGTGTAACTCCCAAGGGATCCGGAAAATTACCAGCCAACTCACGGAATGCTAGCAGCTTTGAAAACCCATGCAGCAACATCATGAGGGCAATAAACACCCGGGCCAAAAACAAAGGGAAAGAACGTCCTCTCCGCAATGGTTTTCCTAAGAATAAAAAATCTTTCATAAAACAGTTGTAGTTAAAACGATAATGCCTCTGCTAATCTTTTCCACAGCTCACGCGCCTCTTTTTCGCTCCCGTCAGAATTCTTCATTTATTTCCGGTTATTTCTTCCCTACGACGCTTTTCAATTTTACGAAAAGTTTAAAAATAGGTTTCTTTCTTTTTCTTTATTCTTTTCCCGATTCTTTTTCTCCGTACATATTTTTTCTTTTTCCGATAAAGGGTATCTTTACCGCATCATTTATTTAATTTATACTTATGAGTATCCGAGGTTTTGGAAGTGATAATTTCTCCGGTGTACTTCCGGAAGTTTTCAATGCTCTGAAAGAGGCTGCATACGGACATCAGCATTCTTATGGGGAAGACGATTATACCGAAAAAGCAATCCATGATTTTAAACAGATTTTCGGAAAAGATATAGAAGTCTTCTTTGTATACAACGGCACGGGAGCCAATATTGTGAGTCTCTCGGCTTTTACCCGTTCGTTCAATGCGATCATCTGTGCAGAAACAGCTCACATCAATGTAGACGAATGCGGAGCCATTCAAAAACAGGCAGGCTGTAAGTTACTTACCGTTCCAACTTTCGACGGTAAATTAAATATTGGCCTGATTCAGAATCATATGCATGGTTTTGGGGAACAACATCATTCACAGCCCAACGTAATCTCTTTGACCCAATGCACGGAACTGGGAACGATTTATACGCCGGAAGAATTAAAAGAGATATGCGACTTTGCCCATGCTCACGGTCTTTATGTTCACATGGACGGCGCCCGTTTAGCCAACGCAATTGCTTACCTGAACTGTGATCCTTTAGACATCACAGCAAAAGCCGGTATAGATGTATTGAGTTTTGGAGGGACAAAAAACGGAATGATGTTTGGAGAAGCCGTCGTCTTTTTCAATACTTCTGTCTGCCGGGACGTCCCCTATATCCGTAAACAGGCTATGCAATTGCATTCTAAATCCCGTTTTATCGCCGCCCAGTTCTCCGCAGTATTAAAGGATGGGCTTTGGCTGAAGACTGCAGCTCATGCCAATCGTATGGCCCAGCGTTTAGCCAATGAAGCTTCTCTGATTCCGGGAATTAAAATCACCCAAAAAGTACAGGGCAATGAAATATTTGCCATTATTCCCCGAGACAAAATCGAATGTCTGCAAAAAGAATGTTTTTTTTATATATGGGATGAGGATGCTTCCGAAATCCGCTGGGTATGTTCTTTCGATACCACCGAAAACGATATCATTGAATTTGTAAACTTGCTGAGGGAAAAACTATTATAAGAGATGTCCTTCTTTATATATGAAACGTCAATTTATCCATACGGAGGACGGAAGTACCACTTTATATGTCCCGGCCTTAAATGAACACTATCATTCCATACACGGGGCCATACAAGAATCTGTACATATCTTTATACACACCGGAATAGAATTTTACCTCCGGAATAATCCGCCAGTAACTATTTTATCCGGAGTGAATATTCTGGAAGCCGGTTTCGGAACGGGATTAAATGCTTATCTTTCGTTCGTATACGCAGAAGAACAAAAGATCCGCATTCAATACCACAGTATTGAAAAATACCCTTTAAGTATTGAAGAAACGAAACAATTGAATTATAAAGCACAAATTCCGGCAAAAAATCCGGATATCTTTGATGAACTACACTCTTGTCCCTGGGAAAGGGAGAACGCCATAAGTCCCGTTTTCAGTTTACACAAATACCGCCAGGATTTCAGGGAAATCCGGTTTGAATCCCGTTTCGACATAATTTTTTTCGATGCTTTCAACCCGGAAATTCAGCCTTACCTGTGGACAGAAGACGTTTTTCAGAATTTTTATAAAGCCCTCAAACCGCAAGGGATACTGGTCACCTATTGCGTAAAAGGAATCGTCAAACAAGCTTTGAGAAAGGTGGGATTTACGTTAAAAAAGCTGCCGGGACCTCCGGGTAAAAGAGAAATACTAAGAGCTCAAAAATAACTTCTGAAACGAAATGAGAAAGAAGGAAAAAGAAGCAATCCGGCAATTGCTGGAAGATAAGTACCGGGAATATTGCCGTTCTGAATTCTTTATCGATACGGATCCCATCCAGATACCCAAAATGTTTGAACAAAAAGAGGATATTGAAATATCCGGTTTTCTGGCAGCCTCACTGGCATGGGGGCAACGCCCGACAATTATCCGCAAATGCAAGGAACTCATGTGCCTTATGGATTATGCTCCTTACGATTTTATCCGAAATGCACAGGAAGCAGACTTTGAACGCTTTATTTCTTTTAAACACCGTACCTTTAATGGCTACGACTGTTGTTATTTCCTGCAGGCTTTAGCCCGTATTTACCGTACGAAAGGGGGACTGGAAGAAGTATTTACAAAAGCTTATTTACAACACCGGGATATGTTCCAGGTACTCCGTTGCTGGTACGATGAATTTACAGCACTTCCGGCTGAAAAGAGAGTATTGAGACATATTGCAAATGTAGAAAAAGGATCCGCAGCCAAAAGAGTAAATATGTTCCTGCGCTGGATGGTCCGGCAGGATAACAGCGGCATTGACTTTGGATTATGGAAAACCATCCCTCCTGCGGCCTTATTGATTCCCCTGGATGTACATACCGGAAATGTCAGCCGGGAACTAGGCCTTCTCCACCGCAAACAAAATGATGCCCAAGCAGTCGCAGAACTGACCGGACACCTTCGGGAATTCGACCCCATAGATCCTATCCGTTATGATTTTGCCTTATTTGGTTTGGGAGCCTTCGCTAAATTTAATAAAAAACAGGATACTAACGATTCAGTAAAGTATACGAATTGAGTTTATCTGCTGTCCGGCTATAAAGGAAATCCTCCAGAGCTTCAGCATAATTCAGATGGTGTACATCACTTCCGACAAAACTGACCATACCTGATTTTAACAACTGCCAGGCAATCTTCTCCGTTTCTTTGCCATAAAATCCGGCCAGAGAGAGCAGGTTCAATTGCAACAGGCAACCTTTTCTGATCAGGTCCTGACATTTATTCAGAAAATGACTATAATAAAACTTATAACGTTCGGGATGTGCCAATACCGGTATAAAACCCTTACTGCGCAACAGGAAAATCAAAGACTCCAAGTGAATTGACTCAGCCAGAAAACTATTTTCAATCAATATATATTGCTGATGAAAAGGCAACATTTTCCCTTCTTCTGCCAATTGGAAAACTTCTTCTCCGACCCGATACTCTGCTCCTGCCTCTATAGGTATATCCGGGCGTGCTTTCTGCAAAATCGCTAAAGCAGTTTGAATATCTTCCCCCGTATTAGGCATAGAAGGATAAGCAACATGAGGAGTCAATGAAAAGCGCTCTATCCCCAATCCCCTCATCTTTTCCAATAATTTAAGAGCCTCCTCCAAGGTCTTCACTCCATCGTCCAAACCCGGCAAAAGATGTGCATGCATATCATGCCGGTAAGAGAAATATTGCTTATGACCCCTAAACCATCCCATTACAGTCTATTCTTTACGCTTTTTAGAATGTTCATGTTTATTTTCAGAATCATATCCGTAGCCATATCCATAACCGTAGCCGTAGCCATACCCATAACCATAGCCATAACCGTATTTTCCATGTACCATCTTCACCCCGTTCAATACGATTCCTAAATTGTCGATACGTTTTTCCCGGTTCAACTCATCCACCAATTTCAAAGCTTTCTTATCCAAAACATTAGCCCTGACGACATATACACAGGCATCCGCATATTTACTCAACGTAAATCCGTCGGCCAAAATCCCCAGCGGAGGTGTATCCAGAATCACATAAGAGAATCGGGACCTCAGCTCCGACAATAGCTGACGCATTCTTTCACCGGACACTAATTCTGTCGGATTCGGAGGCACGGTTCCTCCAAAAATTGCATACAGGTTTTCATCAATCTGCTCAATCACCTTATTCACATCATTTTCAATCCCCGCTAAATAAGCAGCCAGACCCTTTCCCTGAGGTTTTCCGAAAAATTCATTCATACGGGGATTTCGTAAATCGCATCCCAATACGATAATTTTTTTACCCGCTTTCGCATAAGCCGTAGCTAAATGTGCCGATACCAATGATTTTCCTTCTCCCGGGATAGTAGAAGAAACCATAATAACAGGGCTTCCCTCCTTCCGGTTGATCATATAATTCAGATTCTCCCGGATCAAATGCATAGACTCTTCCAGGGCAAAATTTCCTTTAAATATTTTAACTTTTTCTTCCGGTAATTCGGGCAAAGTTCCCAAAACAGGAATTTTCACTGCCTTTTCCACATCTTCCAATCCCCTCACTTTCGAATTCACCATATCTTTCAGGAAAATAACACCAAACGGAATTGCACAGCCCACAATCAATCCCACCAGTATAATCAACATCTTTTTAGGAGATACCGGTGACTTTCCACTACGGGCATCCTCTATAATTTTAGCTGCCGGAACATACATCAACTTCGCAATTTCTGCCTCTTCCCGTTTTTGCAGCAGAAATAAAAACAAATTTTCTTTTAACTCCTGCTGACGGGCAATGGCCCGGTATTGTCTTTCCTGAGTGGGCACTGAAGTCAATAATTTATCTACCGACTGATTTTCCTGGCGTAAACTATTGATTTTAATTTCCTGGCTCTTTTCTACATTCCCGATGGCAATCCGGATGTTGTTTTTCAAAGCTTTCAGTTGGTTACTCAAACTGATCAGCAAGGGATTACTTTCATTAGCTGTCATCAGCAATTTATTCCTCCGCAAAACCATTTCATTATACTGAGTAATACCACTTGTCAAAGTAACATCGGTTAACCCCAGGTTCTCCGGTAACAAACGGAATTCATCATTCCCTTTCTGTTCCAGGAAAGCCCGGATACTTTTCACAACAGCAAGTTCTGTTTCCAGCTTCAGCAATTCGGCATCTGCAGCCTTTTTCCTCTCCATAACCATAGCTGCATCCGAAGTGATATCCGTCAGACGGTTTTCTTTCTTAAACCGTTCTGCTTCGGTTTCAATACCCCCTAATTCCCGGTTAATTACACTCAGCCGTTCGTTGATAAACTCTACGGTTTTTGTAGAAACCAACTGCTTATCCGTTACTCCGTTATCATTGTAACGGTGAATGAGAGCATTGACCAGATCTATTCCCCTGGAAGGAATTGCATCTTTTACTGAAATACTTACGGCATTGGTATTCTTACCCAGCAAATTTACGGATAAATTAGCATGAAAACGATCTGTCGCACTCTCATAAGAACTCAATTGCACCAAAATCTGATCGTCCTGAAAAGCCGTATCGACTTTCTCCACGGAAATTTGATAAGTGCCCATCGGGATTGCCTGAGAATACTCCCCTTCATAAATTAAAATCCCGTCCCGGTCTTTTATCACAATTTTCCCGCTTTTGTGAGTGTTAATGATAAGGGTAGTATCCTGAATATTCTCTGGATGGTCTATCAAAATTTTAATCGGAGTAGAGGTATACATATTCTGATCCCTGGGAAAACCTTCCTTTATATAACTGATATTCAGCTCCAGGTCTTTCACCACTTCCCGCATCAGGTTCTTCGACTGGAGTTCTACAATTTCATTTTCCACAAACATATCTCCTCCCTGCAGAAATCCCAGTTCCTTCATCATCACATTGGTTCCCAGCTCTCCCTTTTTAGAATCACTAATCATAACTTTAGCTTCTATATTATAAATCGGAGTCTGGATCATATAAACATATATAGCTAAAGCTATACAGACAGGCACTGCTATTACAAACCAGCGCCAATGGATCAGTAATTTAAAAAATAATTCCCTGAAATCAATACCTTCTTCTTCGTTCTGGGTCAATTGCTCTTGCTCATTTACGTTCATATCGTTATCCTGAAAAATATAAATCTAAATTATTTTACAATCAGAGCGACAATAGCGACAATTGTCGAGATACTGGACACCACATAAGTCCAGAAAGTTCCCATATTTCCTCCTACAACTCTTCCTTTGTTAGGCTCCACATATATCACATCATTTTGCTGCAAATAAAAGAAAGGAGAATCGACAAAATCGGAAGAAGTCAGGTCAATACGGGCAAACTGCTTTTCGTTTCCTAATTCCCTTATCAATAGCACATTTTTCCGCTTTCCGCTAATCTGTAAATCTCCTGCCATACCTAAAGCATCGAACAAAGAAATACGTTCAGTTGTCACCTTATAACTTCCCGGATTTTTGACTTCACCTAAAACAGTCACTTTAAAATTGAGAAATTGAATGGTAACAATCGGATTCTTCAAATAAGTTGATAATCTTTGCTTTAATAATTCCGACAACTGATTGCGGGTAATACCATCCACTTTAATCCGACCTAAAACAGGAAAATCAATATATCCTTCCTTGTCAACAATATATCCTTGCTGTGCACCTTGCTGTGAATTCGGAATTTCCCGTCCCAAACCGATCATCGGACTATTAAAAGGAGTTGCCGCTTCAAAATCATCACAGGAAACAATAATAGAGAGCAAATCATCAGGATGTATAACCGTTTTATACTCAGATTCCGTTTTTATCCGTTCATTTACATCCACATCTTGTAAATAAATTACTTTTTTGGATGACACGCATGATACACCTAATAGGCTCAACAATAAAAGTATTACGATATTTCTATACTTTCCCATACATTGAATTTTATGTCGTTTATAAAGTGCAGATTTATTTCAAAAGCCCCTCCCCAAATTATGGATAACTAAAATATAAAAATTTGCAGGCTTTCCCCTTCACATTCCTCTGTTTCGCCACAATAAAGCAGGCAAATATAACGATAAAAAATACGAAAATAAAAAAATATTAATTTTTTATTACATACCCCTCTAATTTAGGCATCCTACCTTCTGCCGCCTCATTCTATTTCACAAAAAATTTTCTTTATGTAAACCCTTATCTCCATCTGTTTTTATGGATTTTTGTTTCATCATACTTATTCTTAGGACTATGTGGAATAGCCGGATAACCGACAGGTATTACACATAAGGGAAGAATATTTTCCGGCAATCCGGTTTCTTTTTTTACCACAGCCATACGGTCATCATACGGGTAAGCTGCAGTCCAGACTGCCCCTAACTTCAAAGCTTCAGCTGCCAGCAATATATTCTCTGCCGCAGCAGAACAATCCAGATACCAATAAGAAGATTTAGCGGTATCCCCGCATACAACAATCGCCAGAGGGGCTTGCCTTAACATTTTAGCATAGGGCAAAGCTTCTGCCAGGGTATCCAACAGAGAACGTTCGGTGACAACTACAAATTCCCAAGGACGCACATCTTTCCCGCTGGGTGCAGCCATGCCAGCCTTGAGCAGTATTTGAACTTTTTCTTCTTCCACCGGCTTGGGCAGGTATTTACGTACACTCTTCCGCGACATAATATTTTCAATCGCATCCTGAGTTCGGATAAAATCTTCCTGAGGACGATTATTACAACAAGATGTAGCCATAATACTAATGAATGCTATAATTAAAACAGAATTTTTCATTTATTTATACTTTATACAGATCTGTCTCCTGTGAAGTTACATTCTCCCTTCATAATTCTGTCCCACCCTCTTTCCTTCCTCACAAAGAACTACTTTTTATCTCTTCTTTTGCCATTTTATAAAACGGCAACCTCTGTTCTAAATGTTTTACGACAAAATCACGGATTTCCTCATCTTTTAAAGCACTCACGATCGGACGTTTTTGCTTTCCCCGGATCAAGCGGACCGTAATGGTATCAATATCCGTATTTAAAAAAATAGTATGTCCGCAATTATTCATATATTCCATATTTCCATTAAAGCAAGGGGCCCCTCCTCCGGTAGATAATATAAAATCCTTATACAACTCACATACTTCATGTAAATAGCGGGTTTCCAATTTACGAAATCCCCCTTCTCCTACCCGGGCGAAAATTTCTGCAATACTACTCCTCTCCCGCTCCACAATGTAAGCATCCAGGTCAATAAAACGGATACCCTGCTCTTTTGCCATCTCACGTCCCTTCCGCGTTTTTCCGCATGCCATATATCCAACTAAAAAATACTTCATTCCCTGTTAAATAAAATTACAGAAACAATTCTATCCTATCCCTTTCATCTGCTTGTTTTATCCCCCTTAGTCAAATTCTAACTTCATCTGTTCTTCGTCGTCAGCTAGCTCTGAAGGATTGGTTACTTCGAATTCCACATCCGAATTAATTGCATTTTCTTCTTCTAATACCAAAGGATCAATTTCCCGGATTTTCTTTACTTCATAAGTAGTCAGGCGTTTTCCCCGGGCCTTATAGGATTTTTCAGCAATAAACCCGTCGGCCTGTATCACTTCTGCCGGACGGTTGACATATTTTCCGCCGAAGAGGATCTCAAAGCGGGGATGTCTTTCACAGCTCAGTGCCACTAAACAAGAACCCGCTGTCTCTCCGATAAAAGACAAAATCTTTGTCGTCTCTTCAAATCTGAACCGCTTTAAATAATAAAACTGCTGTTCAGCATCAAAAAAGACTGCCGACCATACTTTCCGTTCATCAAATTTTTCTATAATCAGATATTCTTCGTCATAATGATTCGTCAAATCAAAAGTAGAGGTATAATAGGTCCCGTTTTTATTCACGACCAGAATCCGTTCTTCCCCCTGGAATTCTCCCAGGTATTTTCCCCTTTCATCTGTATTTAAACGAAGTACATCTTCATCAAACCAGATTTTCCTTCCTCCCAGGGTAGATACTCCTTTCTGCACCACACTGATTTTGTGAATATCATTTTTGGACAATAAATTTCCCTGAGTATCCCGGCCTTTTATAGCAAGTTCTGCAAAGTCATATTCAAATACCAGCTTTTTAATGTTCGGCTTCGGTTTCAAACAAATTTTCACCACTTCCGCCTCCCCATTGGGATTTGCTGTAAAATAAAGTACCCTGGAACCCTGCGTACCTTTCGTTAAATTGTAAACCTTATCCCGGGTCACTCCGGTTACGTTAAAACGTTTGACATAAGAACTTCCGTAACGGCCGTCCCGGTAAACGACATTATATATGGTACGCTTGTCATTTTTCTTGAAAATATTCACATACAATACATCTTTCCCTACAAATATCTTGTCAGCTACTTTCGTCACATAATAACTTCCATCTTTTTTAAAGATAATCACTTCGTCCATATCGGAACATTCGCAAATAAACTCATCCTTCTTCAATGCCGTTCCGATAAAACCTTCTTCCCGGTTGATATAGAGTTTTTCATTTGCAATAACAACCTTGGCAGCTTCTATGTTTTCAAAATTCCGGATCTCAGTTTTCCGCTCCCTTCCTTTCCCGTATTTTGTCTTTATCCGTTTATAATAAGCAATCGAATAAGGGATAATATTTTCTATATTATGCTTTACCTGAGCAATTTCTTCTTCCAATCCTTTAATAAACCGATCTGCTTCTTCCGAATTAAACTTAAGGATCCGTTTCATTTTTATTTCCAGCAGGCGCTTAATATCGTCATCCGTAACTTTCCGCCAAAGTTGGGGTAAAAAAGGGGTTAATCTCTCGTGCACATGTGCCAGCACCTTCTGTAAGTTAGGACTTTCTTCAAATTTTTTATCTTTATAAATCCGCTCTTCAATAAAAATCTTTTCCAGAGAAGCGAAATGCCATTCTTCTGATAATTCGGACAAACGAATTTCCAATTCCAATTTCAATAAAGCCACCGTATCGTCTGCCGATTTCCTCAATATTTCAGAAATTGGCATAAAACAAGGCTTCTCATCCTCTATCACACAGGAATTGGGAGAAATCGACAATTCACAATCGGTAAAAGCATATAAAGCATCAATTGTCTTATCCGAAGACACCCCGGGAGCTAAATAAATTACGATCTCTACCTCCCGGGCTGTATTATCGTCTATTTTTTTAATTTTAATTTTTCCTTTGTCATTGGCCTTGATAATACTATCGATCAGCGTGGAAGTAGTACGTCCGAACGGGATTTCCGTAATTCTCAGCACCTTATTACTACTGTCTTTTTCTATTTTAGCCCGGATTTTCACATTCCCTCCCCTCAGGCCATCATTATACTTACTGATATCTATCATACCTCCGGTCGGGAAATCGGGGTATAGTATAAAACGCTCATTTTTCAAATGAGCAATGCAGGCCTCAACCAGTTCGTTGAAATTATGTGGCAGAATCTTTGAAGCCAGTCCGACAGCAATTCCCTCCACCCCTTGAGCCAACAACAGCGGAAATTTCACAGGAAGGGTCACCGGTTCCCGGTTTCTCCCGTCGTACGAAAGTTTCCAATTCGTAGTTTTCGGATTAAATACTACATCCAAGGCAAATTTGGACAAACGGGCTTCAATATAACGGGGAGCAGCAGCATCGTCCCCCGTCAAAATATTTCCCCAGTTCCCCTGACAATCAATCAATAAATCTTTTTGCCCGAGCTGTACTAACGCATCTCCGATAGAAGCATCCCCATGGGGATGATATTTCATTGTATTCCCGATAATATTGGCGACCTTGTTATACCGCCCGTCATCCATTTCCCGCATGGAATGCAAAATACGTCTCTGCACCGGTTTCAGTCCATCATTCACGTACGGTACAGCCCGTTCTAATATTACATAAGAAGCATAATCCAAAAACCATTTCTGATACATACCGGAAAGGTGTTGTATGGAACGGATTTTTCCGTTTTCTTCCGGTTCTCCGTTCATCCCTTCCTCTTGAGGATTATCCTCCTCTCCCTGCAAATCCTCAGTAGGTAATTTCTGTTCTTCCTTGTTCTCTTCTTCCCCTATCATATTCTCCTTATTCATATTCCTTTTTTCAATTTATCATCTACACTTCTCATTTATCCGGCTCCGCCCTCAATCAGAATTTTTATCTCAGTTCATCTTTCTCTATATAGAGGTTGTCGATGATAAAATCCTGTCGTTCAGGGGTATTTTTCCCCATATAATAACTCAAAACTTCCGGTATAGTATCTCCTTTTGTAATTCTTACCGGCTCCAAACGAATATCTTTTCCAATGAAATTCCGGAACTCATTAGGAGAGATCTCGCCTAAACCTTTAAAACGGGTTATCTCCGGCTTTGGCCCCAACTTTTTGATGGCTATTTCCCGCTCTGTATCGGTATAACAATAAGAGGTCTCCTTTTTATTCCGTACCCGGAACAATGGGGTCTGTAAAATGTAAACATGACCCGCCCTTACCAGATCGGGAAAAAATTGTAAGAAAAATGTCAGCAATAACAACCGGATATGCATTCCATCCACATCTGCATCGGTAGCAATAATCACATTATTATACCGCAGATCCTCCAGTCCGTTCTCAATATTTAAAGCAGCTTGCAACAGGTTGAATTCTTCGTTTTCATAAACTACTTTTTTTGTCAGTCCATAAGAATTCAGCGGTTTTCCCCTTAAACTAAACACAGCTTGTGTGTTTACATCTCTTTCCTTCGTAATGGAACCACTGGCCGAATCCCCTTCCGTAATAAAAATCGAAGATTCATTTTTCCGTTCATGGGAAGAATTGAAATGTACCCGGCAATCCCTCAGCTTCCGGTTGTGCAGGCTTACCTGCTTAGCCCGTTCCCTGGCAATTTTCTGCACTCCCGACATGGCTTTCCGCTCCTTTTCTGTTTCCACAATTTTCCGCAACAACAATTCTGCTGTATCCGGATTCCGGTGCAAATAATTATCCAGCTCCTTGGTTACAAAATCCATAATAAAATTCCGCACCGTCGGCCCTCCCGGAGCTATATCTTTCGACCCCAGCTTTGTCTTCGTCTGGGATTCAAATACAGGCTCCTGTACTTTTATACTAATGGCCCCAATGATAGACGTCCGGATATCCGAAATATCGAAATCCTTTTTATAGAAATCCCGGATTGTTTTTCCCAGAGCTTCCCGGAAGGCATTCAAATGTGTTCCCCCCTGGGTTGTATGTTGCCCGTTGACAAAAGAATAATACTCTTCCCCATACTGCCGTCCGTGGGTCATTGCCATTTCAATATCAGTACCCCTCAGATGGATAATGGGATAAAGCCCTTCTCCATTCATATTTTCTGTCAACAAGTCAAACAATCCCCGCTTGGAAAAAAACTTATGTCCATTGAATACGATCACTAATCCCGTATTTAAAAACACATAGTTTTTGACCATTGCTTCCAGGTATTCAGCAATATAATAATAATTCCCGAATATTTCCTTATCTGCTAAGAAAGTCACCCGTGTCCCATTAGGCTCCTGTGTCGGTTCAATTTTCCGGTCTTCCACAATTTTCGCCCGGTTATAACGGACATATTTTGTCTCTCCATCCCGGAAAGATTGAATTTCAAAACTTTCTGACAAAGCATTTACCGCCTTGATACCGACTCCGTTTAATCCCACCGATTTCTTAAATGCTTCCGAATCGTACTTTGCACCTGTATTCATCTTAGAAGAAGCATCCACTAATTTTCCTAAAGGAATCCCCCGCCCGAAATCCCGTACAGTTACTTTCCGGTCTTCCACCGAAATCACAATTTCCGAACCACAACCCATCGCAAACTCATCGATAGAATTGTCTACCACCTCTTTCACCAAAATATAAATACCGTCGTCGGGTGAAGAACCATCTCCCAATTTCCCGATATACATCCCGGGACGTAAACGGATGTGTTCCTGCCAATCTAACGTCTTAATTGAATCCTCCGAATAGTTTTCTACCATTTTAAACAGTTTTGTGCAAAAGTAATGATTTTACCTCAAAAAAAGAATTAGAGAACTGGCAGAATTATGCTCAGACTTTTAAAGAGACTTAAAAAATCATTAAAAATAAATACTATATTTGTATTATTATTGGAGATATTGTTCAGAGTAAGTTTTACACCCATGAAGTTTTTTTTAATTTATCTTTTTGGTTTATTGCTGACTTTTCCCATACGTCTGTTCAGCCAGTCTGAACTTCCGTTACTTTTACCTAAACCACAGCTCATTACTCTCAATGAAGAGCGTTTTCCGATTGGCAGAATTCAATTGAAAACACCGGTATTGCAACAAGAATGTGAAATGCTCCTGAAAGAAGCCGGAGGAATACCCGATATACAAGCCGCTCTTAAAATGGAAATTCGCCTTATCGGTCATTTGGAAAACATACAAAACAATCCGGAAGAAGCTTATCACCTTTCGGTTACTTCCCAAACGATATGTATAGAAGCTCAGACGGAAACAGGGGTTTTCCGCGCTCTTCAAACGTTACGGCAATTAAAATCCCCTGAGGGCAACTATTTTCATGGCTGTACGATTACCGACTGGCCGGCTTTTCGCATCAGAGGTTTTATGCACGATACCGGCAGAGGTTATATTTCATTTCCGGAATTGAAACGGGAAATTGCATTGCTTTCACGTTATAAAATCAACACTTTCCACTGGCACCTGACAGAAAACCAAGCCTGGCGGATAGAAAGCAAAATCTACCCCCAACTCAACGACAGTATCAATATGAGCCGGCTGCCCGGCAAATATTATACGCAAGAAGAAGCCCGGGAACTGGTCCATTTCTGTAAACAACACCATGTACTCCTGATACCTGAAATCGAAATGCCGGGACATAGTGAAGCTTTTACCCGTACTTTCGGTTGCGATATGCAAAGCCGGCAAGGAATGGTAATCCTCAAACAATTAGTGGATGAAATTTGTACCGTTTTCGACCTTCCTTATTTACACATCGGTACGGATGAAACCCGTTTCTCCAATCCGGATTTTGTTCCTGAAATGGTCAGTTATATCCGTGCAAAAGGGAAGAAAGTAATCTCCTGGAATCCGGGTTGGACCTATAAGAAAGGAGAAATAGATATGACCCAATTATGGAGTTACCGTGGAAAAGCCCAGGCTGGAATTCCGGCCATTGACTCCCGGTTTCATTATCTGAACCATTACGATATTTTTGGAGATTTAATTGCGCTATACAACAGCCGCATATACAACTGCGAGTCAGGAAGTGAAGAAATTGCAGGAGTAATAGCAGCCCTTTGGAACGACCGCCTGGTTGAGCCGGAAAAGAATATTATTCTGGAAAATAATTTTTATCCCTGTATGTTAGCTATAGCCGAACGGGCGTGGCTGGGAGGAGGAAGTGAATATTTCGATAAAAACGGAACGATTCTTCCCCCGGAAGACGATTCTGTATTTCTAGCTTTTGCCGATTTTGAAAAACGGCTCCTCTGGCAAAAAGAACACCATTTACAGCAATACCCTTTTCCTTACGTCCGTCAGACACAAGTAAAATGGAATATTACGGACCCGTTTCCCAATGAAGGAAATCTCGGGAAATCTTTCCCTCCGGAAAAAAAGTTATGCCGGAACTATACCTATCAAAAGCAAACTTATTCTGTACGGCAGGCCAGAGGGGCCGGTATTTACCTGCGGCATGTATGGGGAAATTTAGTACCCGGATTTTTCAAAGCTCCGCAAGAAAATCACACTGCCTATGCCTGGACCTGGGTCTACTCTCCCCGCAAGCAGGAAACCGGCTTATGGGTAGAATTTCAAAATTACGGCCGTTCTGAAGCGGATCTCCCTCCTCCTCCGGGGAAATGGGACTACCGGGAAAGCCGTATCTGGTTAAATGAAACCGAATTATTCCCGCCCAGCTGGTCGAATGCCCATACTTCTCCTTCTACGGAAATAGCCCTGGGTAACGAAAATGGCTCAGCCCGCCCCCCGCTTTTAGTACACTTAAAAAAAGGCTGGAATAAATTATTTTTAAAATTACCCATCGGAAAATTTTCGACTCCTGAAATACGGCTTCAAAAATGGATGTTCACCGTCCTCTTTGTAACCCCTGACGGACAGAAGGCCACTGAAGATTTGATTTATTCTCCCGATAAAATAAAACCTAAACCTATAAGAAAATGAAATACCTGTTTTCAACACTTCTGCTTAGCTTTATGCTATTTACGGCCGTTTTTGCCCAAGAACGGAAACATTCTACATTCTACGAACAAAGAGCCAGTCTTTTCGAAATCCTTCCGGCCAGCTCACAGGACATTCTTTTCCTGGGAAACAGTATTACAAACGGATGTGAATGGAGCGAACTGTTTCAGGACGTGCGGATCAAAAACAGAGGCATCAGCGGAGATATTACAAGGGGAGTCTATGACCGTCTGGACCCTATCGTAAAAGGACGGCCGGCTAAAATATTTTTGCTTATCGGAATTAACGACATAGCGCGGGGTATCCCTGCCGATACCATCGTTCAAAATATCAGTATGATTCTTCAGAAAATACGCCGGGAATCTCCCGGCACAAAACTTTATCTGCAAAGTATACTTCCTGTAAACGACTGTTATGGAAAATTCAAAGATCATACTTCCCGGGGAGAAATCGCCGCCCGTATTAATGAACAACTCCGTTCCATCGCTCAGAAAACCCAAATTACATATATTGATTTATGGACTCATTTTGCCGACCCGGTTTCCGGAAAAATGAACCCCGACTATACAAACGACGGTTTGCATCTTTTGGGAAAAGGGTATTTATTGTGGCGGGAAATTGTATTACCTTACATACAAGAAAAATGAAAATTTATATATGCCTCTGGACAGCCTTGCTCCTGCCGGTTTTCGCCTTTGCGAAAGAAAAAATAAAAATAGCCTGCGTAGGCAATAGCGTCACCTACGGCTATTTACTTCCCGAGCGGGAAAAGAATGCCTATCCGGCTCAGCTACAAAAGTTATTGGGGGAAAATTATGTAGTTAAAAATTTCGGGAAAAGTGGCGCGACCTTGCTCAAAAAAGGACACCGTCCTTATGTGAATCAACCGGAATATCAACAAGCTTTGGAATTCTCAGCAGACCGGGTAATTATACATCTGGGATTAAACGATACCGATCCCCGGAACTGGCCCAATTACCGGGACGATTTTATAAAAGATTATACGGAACTGATTGCCTCTTTCAAAACGACAAATCCCCACTGTAAAATCTGGATTTGCCGTTTATCCCCTATTGGCGACCGACATCCCCGTTTCCGCTCGGGCACCCGCGACTGGTATGCCGGAATACAAAAGGAAATTGAGAAAATAGCCGCTCATAACGAAGTAGGTCTGATTGATCTGGAGGAACCACTTTACCACCGGCCTGACCTTTTCCCGGATGCTTTGCATCCGGATCCGGAAGGAGCAAAGATACTGGCGCAAACTGTATATGCAGCAATTACAGGTGATTACGGCGGACTTCAAATGCCCATTCTCTATTCCGATAATATGGTATTACAACGGAACACCCCCCTGCATATATCCGGAAAAGCCGATAGGGGAGAAAAAGTCCGGGTTAAAATTGCAGGAAAGCAACAGCATACAATCTGCGGGCCGGACGGGAAATGGGAAGTGACTTTTCCCCCTTTTCAGACGGGAGGACCTTATACGCTTGAAATACATACCTCCAGACAGGAACTCATTTACCGGAATGTCCTGATGGGAGAAGTTTGGGTATGTTCGGGGCAGTCCAATATGGCCTTTCCTTTAAAATACTGCACCACAAGTCAGGAAGACCTCAAACAAACCCGGCATTCACAAATCCGGCTTTTCCATATGCAACCTTATGAAGAAACGAATGCTGTAGAATGGCGCCATTCTTTCCTGGATTCCCTGAACAGGCTGCAATATTTCCACTCTCCGGGATGGGTTGAGGCGGATACAACCACTGTGCGGGACTTCTCCGCCATTGCCTACCACTTTGGCAAAATGCTGAATGACAGTTTAAACATACCGGTCGGACTTATCCTAAACGCTGTAGGAGGTTCTCCCTGCGAGGCCTGGATAGACCGCCACACTTTAGAATACAATTTCCCGGATATACTATGCAATTGGAAAAATAACGATATGATCCAGGACTGGGTGCGTGAACGAGCCGGGCAAAACATCCGGAAAGCCACCCGCAAAGAACAGCGCCACCCTTATGAACCTTGTTACCTCTTCGAGTCCGGAATACTTCCTCTGGAACACTATACCATCAGCGGAATTATCTGGTACCAGGGGGAATCAAATGCCCATAATACTGAACTATCCGAACAACTCTTTCCTCTGTTGGTAAATAGCTGGCGGCAATATTGGCAATCTCCGCAACTCCCTTTCTATTACGTGCAATTATCGAGTCTCAGCAGACCCTCCTGGCCCTGGTTCCGGGACAGCCAGCGGCGCCTGCTCCGAAAAATTCCGGATACGGGCATGGCTGTTTCCTCCGACAGGGGAGATTCTCTGGATGTACACCCACGCCCCAAAAAAGAAATAGGAGAACGATTGGGACGCTGGGCTTTATGCAAAACCTATCACAGACTGATTACTCCTTCCGGTCCCCTGTTCCGGTCTGTCCGATTCCGGAAAGGACAGGCACTAGTGGAATTTGACTATGGCCATCATCTGAAAACTTCCGACGGACAAGCCCCGCGCTGTTTTGAAATAGCCGGTGCGGACGGATTATTTTACCCGGCAAAAGCGAGCATTGAAAACGACAAAATAATCGTTACCTCGCCGGAAGTACCCCATCCTTGTGCCGTAAGATACGCCTGGCAACCTTTTACCCGTGCCAATTTAGTCAATGGAGATGATCTTCCGGCTTCGACATTCCGCACAGATCTGTAATAAACAAAACAATAGAAAAAGAAAAATTCTTCCGGACCAACAGAAAGAAACGCCCTTATAAAACGGATAAATATTTTACAGCTTGACAATTATCCGGGAAGCCGGCTCCTTGCCAACCAACGCATAATGGAATAAATATCCTTCCGCTATAACCGATAATTTCACCGGGAAGTCTGATTTATCCCCATAAATAATTACTCTTGCCGTTTAAGAAACCGATTTTCCCCTTTAATTAGGGATTGGGAGAAACCACGATTCAAGCTATTTTTGTATGACCACAAAAGGTACAGCAACAATTGATTAATATGTTTTTACAGAAACCACAGGAATTAGCCGCCTGTGGTTTTCACTTTAGCAAACGCTTTTTTCCCTACCCCGTTTTTAAAAGAAAAATAATTTTTGAAAAATGCACCTGCCTCCACTTAAAGAAAAAATAGCTTCCTCAAACAGAAAGTAAAAATAAAACCACCTTTATTCCACTTCGTTTATATCGATCAGATTATTGAGAATGGCAAAAACAGTTAACCCTGCCACCGATTTAATTCCGGTCTTGCGGCTAATATTTTTCCGGTGAGAAATAACCGTATGAATCGAAATATGATGTTGTTCGGCAATCTCTTTATTTATCATTCCCTTAGCTACGCTGACCAATATTTCTTTTTCCCGATCTGACAGCTCATTTCCTTCCGGCAAATCCGGACGGGGGGTTACCGTTTCCATGACCTGCAACAATTTCCGCACAATCTTAGAGCGGTCGTCTTCAATATCGATAACCGCCCGGTAATGCCGCAATGTTTCCGGCTCTACATATTGATATACCAAAGCGACAAGAGGTACATTCCCCACAAACAAATCCTCCACACAATGTCTGTATTTAAAATCTACGATCAAGGGATTCAAAATAATTAAATCCGGTCGTAAATCATTGATATGCTCCGCAGAATGACAGCAATCAGCGAAAACAGCAATAATATCAAATTCCTTTTCCCCTTTGACCAATTCCTGTAAACCAGCTGTTATGAGGGCAGAAGGCTCAATGATGACGATCCGGTAACGTTTCCTGCTACTTACCATAATGCTGTTCTAATTTCTGAACCAAGGGGATTAAAACTTTATCTTCTATAAAAGTATGTTTTGTCAAATCTTCTTCCAGAGAAAAAATATTAAACAAAACGGCAGTCCGTTCTTTTTGAGAAGAATCAGCCGGCCAATATTTTATAAAAATATTTTTCAGGTCATGGAGCTTATCGTCAATATTACTGTGATTCTGTTCAAAGATCTCGATCTCATACCCTTTCACCTTATTACCCAATCCAATATTTTGAATATAGGGAAAAACCGTTTCTTCCTCATATTCAAAATGGTTGATCACTTCATTTTTATATTCCTCAAAAAACCGATTCAATATTTTCTGATGAGCCAGGTTACAATTCGCAGACATTATCTTTAACTGATCCTGTATCATGTGAATGCGTTCATCTAAGTAATAAGAATGAGACCGCTGCAGATAAGAAAGCAACTGAGTTATTTCTGTCTGATCAATTTCCTCTTTCCGGGGAGAATAATTTTCAAAGGCATATATATTACATATCATAATAAATAATTGCGGAGAAACCCCAACCCGGACACAGCATTCCTGTACGGTCTGATCTCCGAATCCCAAATTCAAACCGAAACGGGGCAATAGTAATAATAACTTATAATCCAGGTGAATTAAATCGGCTAACTTCATCTCAGCCGTAAAAAAGGAATTGTTTTGTGTCATTTCTTTTTTGTTACAAATATCGGAAATAATACAATTTCTGTCAAACTTACCCATACATTAAATGCTAAGAAATTGCGTAAAGTTAGCGGACGAAAACCGGTCCCGCAATCCCCAAAAATGGTGAATTTTGACAAATATTAAATTAAAAAAAGAAACAAAAAAAATGAGCCGGGTTAAAACTCAGCTCATTTTAAGCGTAATTTTCTGTTTTTTGAAAACAGCACTACAAAAAGATTTCCCTTTTAACTTTTATGTTTACGGGGTTTATCTTTGGGTGATTCCGGATAATTACTCCATTGGATATCTTTATTGGGAGTAGCTGAACTCACTTCTTCACTCCTTACCCGACTCAGTTCCTGATCATCTCTTTCTACCGATTCCAGCGTTCTGTCCGTTCCTTTCAGTTCGATATCCTGTAAGCCGTTGGTAGATTCTACGTGTTCTTTCGGATCATTTATATATTGCCAGGTCTCATTGAATTGGGTACTGCTACCTTCATTCCAAGGTCCCCTTGCGTCTTCCCCTGCGGAATTATTATAGTATAAATTACTATAACGCGGATCACTCTGCAAAACCCCGGGAGGGAAATTCGGTTTAATGGTATTCAAAGCAGCTTCAAATTGTTGGAAATGAGCAACTTCCCTGGTCATCAAAAAATTAAGGGTAGCAATCACGTCCGGATCATCTGTAAACTGAAGCAAATATTCATATACAATTTTAGCACGGGACTCTGCTGCAATATTGGAACGCAAGTCTACAGTCAGGTCTCCGTCGGCATTGACATAGGCTCCGGACCAGGGATTCCCGTTGCTGTCCGTAAGCAATGGACCGCCTCCGGAAAGGACGACAAACTGCGGATTAAAAACAGCTTCATGTATAAAATTTTCTTTAGAAACCTTCCCTTCCAGCATTTTCATCGTCTCTGTACGATCTGCAGCATTTTTCAATTCTCCATTCACTCCGGCCAGCAGCATCTGTATAGTAGCTCCGACAATCTCCAAATGCCCTAATTCTTCCGTTGCAATATCCATCAACATATCGTATTTATCAGGATAAGGGTCTCTACAACAAAATGCCTGTACAAAATACTGCATAGACGCTTTCAACTCTCCATTTCCCCCACCGAATTGCTCCAGTAGTAAACGTGCAAAACGCGGATCCGGCTTGGATACACGTGCATTAAATTGTAATTCTTTAGAATGATAAAACATAATATTTAGATTTAGGTTAATATTGATCCCGTTCGATCCCTCTTACGTATTGTTTACCGTTCCTGCTGTAACTCGCTAAACCGAATCACCGGAAACTTCAAAAACCGCCTTTTTTCAACTTTTTATTTCATTTCCAATTTACTCCCATAAATACGCAATATTAGCCCATTGTGTTCCAACAATTTATGAAACGCAAACTATTATTCCAGTGTTTTTATATCGTTTAATATTTAGAAACAATAGGGAGAGCCGTGCACTTCAGTCTTCTTTCTCCAGATACTCCTCTTTAAAAATCTGAACACACAAAGCAAATATGGCCAGTAATAATGGTCCGAAAATAACGCCCATAAAGCCAAATAAAGCCAATCCAATGATAACACCAAAAATCGTTATCAAAGGATGCGTATCCGCCATCCTTTTTTGCATAATAGAACGCACCAGATTGTCTACATTCGAAATCACAATCACTGCATAAATAGCCAGTCCAATAGCATTCCCCCAATCTCCGGTAACCCCCATATACAAAGCCAGAGGAACCCATACAATAGCCGTCCCGATCACCGGGATGATGGTCGCAAAACAGGAAATAACACCCCATAACAGAGGAGCCGGGGCCCCAAAAATCAAATATCCGATTGCTGCAGCAGCCCCCTGAATAATGGCCAACAAAGGAACACCGATTGCATTCGATTTGACGACCATGTGAAACTCCCGCAAAATATCTTTTTTATTCCGCCGGTTAAAAGGCAATAAATCATTTACATAATTTTCCATTTTCTTTCCACCGATAAGCATAAAATAAAGGACAAAAAGTAATACCAAAACATTGATGGCAAAACTGGTAATACTTTCCATCAACACCTGCCCTATCCGGGGTAAAAGAGCAAATATGGAATTTATATTGGCTTTACTCATTAAATTATAACCCGTTTTTTCCTGAATCACGTTCGATACCTTTGTGATCGGATCGATAATACTCAGCGGATTCAAATTAGCATCCTGGAATTTATTCACAAACATCCAGATTATCAATGACAAAGGAATTAAAAAACACAAAATCGTTTCAATCAGTATCAGCAGGGCAGCTATACTCCTCCGGATATGTCTCCGGTCGGTAAGGTAAATCATATGTTCCCGTAAAAGAATATAAACGGTCATAGCCCCCAATATGCCTCCTAAAAAAGGAGTTATTTTCAGGAAAATCAATACTCCTAAAAGCAATATTATAACAATAAGTGAGTATTTCCAATATTGTTCTTTCAAGCTCATAGGTTAAAATTTAATTTATAAAACGCTATGAAACATAAACGGCAAAACACGGGAAAAGATTACATTTTTACAATTTTTATATTGATTCTGCCTCTCTCCTGAGCTTCATTTATTGCCATAGAAAAAGCCATAGGGATATGGCTTCCTATGGCTTTTTACACGCATCAATAATCGAGAATCAATAAAACCAGTTGTTTAATCAGCAGCAAAGATAAAAGGGAAAAATTTTTCCGTCCATCCCCATTTTTCGGGAAAAAACTCCGACTTTTCCCCATAAAGAGGTAATTACTCACAAAAAACGAGGAAATAACCAAAACTAGACAGCATCACATTCTTCTTCCGAACAGTGCCCGGCAATCGTCTCGAACTCCAGGGTTGCATGAGCAATCCCTTCTTTCCGGAGTACCGATTTGATCTTACATTTCAATGGGTCCATCTGCTGCATACTTTCAACCACGATATGTACAGTTAAAGCCGTCTCCGTCGTACTCAAGGCCCAAATATGCATATGATGAATACTTTTAACTCCGGGAACAGAAACAATCGTCTGTCCGATATGTTCGTAATCTGTTCCGATAGGAACCCCATCCAAAGAAAGCCGCAGGCTTCCCCTCAATAATCCCCAGGTAGAATATACAATAATGATAACAATGACAATTCCAATCAAAGGATCAATAATATACCAACCTGTATGCTGGATAAGGATACCGGAAATAACCACCCCTATTGATACCAGGGCATCTGCAGCCATATGAAGATAAGCTCCCTTTACGTTCAGGTCCTTTTCTTTGTCCCGCATAAAAAGCCAGGCAGTTACCGCATTGACAATAACCCCTGCTCCGGCAACCCACGCCACAGCATCTCCATCCACCGGCCGAGGATGGAATAATTTTTCAATACTTTCCGTTAAAATAAATCCGACAGCAATGAGAAGGATGACGGCATTCAGCAAGGATACCAGTACGGTACTCTTTTTATACCCATAAGTATACCGGGTATTGGAATGAATTTTTGACAGACGAAATGCCAGCATAGCTAAAACCAGACTGGCAACATCCCCCAAATTATGACCGGCATCGGAAATCAATCCCAGAGAATCATACCAAAAACCGGCGATAAATTCAATTATGACAAACCCGGCATTCAGTACAATACCTATGATAAAAGCCGTATTTAAGGAAGCAATTTCAGCTGAATGCTCATGTCTGTGTTCGTGTGCCATACTTTCTTTTTTCAATTATCCGGAATAAATTAAATGGAACTGATTATTTCCTGACTGTTTGGCTATTTCAATTTATTGCCTAAACGAAGGACAATAAAAATATACGTAAAAACCCAAACAGACCCTCCCTGAAAAGGGTGAATTATTCTTAAAATCTTTTTTAATAAAAATATATCCTCAAAAATCACTCAAAAATTCCTGTATGGAAATTCACTTCTGAAACGGTAAAAAAACCACTGATAAGCATCCAATAGTCCGGCCATTCCCCTGTTTTACCCCATTTCAACGGAATGTGAAATAACTCCTCTGCTGTACGGCTCAAATCGAATCCCAAAGCTTCCAGGGAAGGACGGATCAAATCCGGATGGCAACAGGGCAAGTTCCAAATTTTCCTGCACTGCTGTTCTGCACATAAATGACAGGTACCGGCATAAAAAGCCCGGCTACCGGAAAATTCAATTTCCAGTTCCCGCAAACGGGGATCCGTTTTAGCCCTTACTTCTACGAGCATATGCCGGACAATTTTCTGACTTTCCTGCTCCGGCATCGGATACAATCTCTCCTTTTGTAAAGGAATAATTTGAATTCCAATCAGGTATACATATTTATAAGCTTGTAACCCGGCAACTGCATCCTCTTCATAAGGAGGACACACCCAACATCTGTTATAGCGTTCGCATGCCCGGCAAAAGGCCAGAAACTTTTCCGGATCCCGGTACTTCCGGATATAGTCTGCCGCCTGCAGTTTATAAAAATGATAAAAGAGTGTATACTTCATGAAAGTACGTTTTACTGTCCGGAAAAATCTCCTTATCCTTTTTACGGTTTTATAACCAAAATTGAAAAATAGGTAAATGGATGATCCTGAATTTCGGTATAAACAGAAGTAATGTATTCCGCTTCCGTCCCCACCTGTTCAAAATAAAAGTAACGATACTCCGGATGACGAACCATATAAGAGCGTAATACGCCTTCGCCCAAAGGCACTTTCATAATAACCACGGTATAACCGCGGGCGAGTGCTGATTCCAGTTCTTCTTCCGAAAGGTTTCCGGGGATTACCAACATGCGTTCCTGTTGCCTGACGATATGTAACCCGATGGAAGCTCCTGCAGCAATAAATGCAGGAACACCTGCAACCATTTCTACCGGGCTTCCCAGTTGCCTTAATTTTTCAAAAATATAATTAGCCGAAGAATAAAAACCCCCGTCTCCTTCAGCCGTTACAGCTACATTTTGTCCGGATTCAGCCCTTTTTACCAATTCCCGGCAAACATCGTCGTATATTTTATTGACCGCCCGCCGGTCCGTCGACATAGGCACATAAAAATGACGTATTTTCTCTCCGTCTATGCCTAAAACTTCCAAAATACGGGCGGCCTTCGATTCTATCTTCTCTTTTTCCCGTACAGTAGCCGGACAAAAAATGACATCTGCCGCCTGCAAAGCTTTTAAAGCTTTTACCGTAATCAATTCCGGTTCTCCCGGTCCTAAAGAAATACCGCTAATTTTTCCTTTCATAAATCAAAAATGAATAGATCCTATTTCCCTGCAAAAATCAGAAAAAAAATAAAAACGGTCAAAATATTAATGCTATCTTTGCGCATGCGTCGGTAATTTCCTAACGGAAAGAAAAGGGAATCCCGTGAAAATCCGGAACTGTCCCCGCAGCTGTAAAGTCTTAACCGCCTAAAGACGGGTCTTTTTGAAAAATATCCACTGAAGTAATCGCTTTGGGAAGGAGAAAAGATGACAAGTCAGAAAACCTGCCGATTCGTAAACAATTATTAATTAATCTTTCGGAGGAAAAGAAAATGAAATGTCTTTTTATTCTTATTTTTATATTATGCAGTAGTTTTTTTATCTGCTGCCAATCCAATACCAGTAAACAAACACCTAGCCCCCAGGAACTGACTTCAGGAAATCCTGCAACACTTTTAGAAGTCCGTTATGCAGAAGGATTCAGGCTGGAATACGGGAAAAACTATATTTTGTTACGAATACGGGATCCTCAGTCCCAGAAAGGTGATGAATATTGCTTCGCTCTCCGTCAAAGGGGAACAAAGCCCCGGATACCGTCAGGAATAATTCCTCTCGATCTCCCGGTAAACCGGTTTGTGTGCATGACTTCTTTGCAGCTTTCTAATTTTATCCGTTTAAACGCTACCGAAAAAGTAGTGGGGATCAGCAGCACCCGTTTTCTCAGAAACAATCTGATCCGTCAACAAATGGCAGAAGGGAAAACACAAAAAATCGGTATTGAAGGGAATTTCGATCCGGAGATTATCATGAGTCTGGCCCCGGAAGTAATCCTGATTTCCCCTTTTAAGCAAGGCGGATACGATGCCATGAAAGAAGTGGATATTCCCCTGTTACCCCATCTGGGTTATAAAGAAACGACTCCCCTGGGACAGGCAGAATGGATCAAACTCATCGGTTTACTGACGGGAAAAGAAAAAGAAGCCAGCGAAATTTTCAACAGCATTGAGAAACGGTATAATAACTTAAAAAAATTAACGGCCCATACAAAAAAACGACCGGTTGTGCTGAGCGGAGAAATTCACGGAGGTAGCTGGTATGCTGTAGGAGGCCGCAGCTTTTTAGCTCAGGTTTTCAAAGATGCCGGAGCCGACTATTTTTTGAAAGACGACCTGCGTTCAGGAGGTATAAATTTGGATTTTGAAACAGTATACAATCAAGCAGATAAAGCAGACTATTGGCGGATTTTAAACAGTTTTCCGGGCAGTTATTCCTATGAAGCACTGAAAGCGCAGGACGCCCGGTATGCTGATTTCCGGGCTTTCCGCCAGAAAGGTGTCATTTACTGCAACATGCGGGAAAAAGCCTATTACGAAGAAATGCCAATGGAACCGGATATTTTGCTTTCCGATTTTATAAAAGTATTTCATCCGGAATTGTTACCGGATTATACTCCCGTTTATTATCATTTATTAAAAGAATAGCCGATTATGAGATATCCGGGTAAAAACAGTATTGGGATTTTTCTGATTACCCTTTGCATCTTCTTCTTTTTATTTCTGAATCTGGTTTGGGGATCGGTATCTATTCCGCTTTCTTCGATCGGAAATATCCTTCTGGACAGAGGTAATGAACCGGAGACCTGGCAGAATATCATCTGGAAATCCCGCTTTCCACAGGCATTGACAGCACTTGTTGCAGGAGCAGGACTGTCTATCAGCGGTTTACAAATGCAGACCGTGTTCCACAACCCGTTAGCAGGCCCTTCCGTATTAGGAATCAGTTCCGGAGCCAGTCTGGGAGTAGCCTTTGTCGTGTTATTTTCAGGAAGTATAGGAGGGGTTGCCCTCAGCCATCTGGGATTCATCGGGGAAGTCGCCCTGTCAGTTGCAGCCATTTCAGGAGCCTTGGCAGTTATGTCCCTCATTGTCTTTGCTTCCCGGAAAATCAAAGGGAATGTCACCTTGTTAATTATAGGGGTAATGATCGGTTACATCGCTAATGCCATCATTGGGGTATTGAAATACTTCAGTGTGGAAGAAGATATTAAAGCTTATGTGATCTGGGGACTGGGAAGTTTTTCCCGGGTATCCGGTAATCAAATGACTCTTTTTGTCATTCTGATGGTTATTCTTATTCCTCTGTCGTTTCTGTTGGTAAAAACCCTGAATCTCCTCTTATTAGGAGAAGGATATGCCCGTAACCTGGGATTGAACATAAAACGTGCCCGTATAGAAGTCATTAGCTGTTCCGGAGTACTAACTGCAATTGTAACAGCTTATTGCGGCCCCATTATCTTTTTAGGCCTGGCAGTGCCTCATCTTTGCCGCGCGATTTTTCAGACTTCAGATCATCGTATTTTAATGCCGGCAAGCCTGACCATGGGAGCAGCCCTGGCTTTACTCTGCAATCTCATCGCCCGCATGCCCGGTTTTGAAGGGGCACTGCCGGTAAATTCTGTTACAGCCCTGATCGGAGCCCCGGTGGTTGCTTCCGTTTTATTCCGCAAACGTAAAAATGAATGGAATGAATAAACGAGCCACTATATCGGTACAAAATCTTTCTATCGGCTATAAATCGAAAGGAAGTCAGAAAACAGTTGCCCAAAATCTCAATGCCGATATTTACAGTCAGGAACTGACTTGTCTGTTAGGGGCAAACGGGGTCGGGAAATCCACCCTTCTGCGAACGCTTTCGGCATTTCAGCCTAAACTGGCAGGAAAAATTCATCTATTGGGAAAAGACGTGAGCACTTATTCCGACAAAGAACTCTCCACTTTATTGGGCATCGTCTTAACTGAAAAATGCGATATCCGCAATATGAGCGTAATGGAGTTAGTGGGCATGGGCCGTAGTCCTTACACCGGATTCTGGGGAAAACTCAGCCCTGATGACCGACAAATCGTAGCAAATGCCATTGATATCGTCAATATCCGTCCTTTAGCCCAACGGATGATACACACCCTAAGCGACGGAGAACGACAGAAAGTAATGATCGCAAAAGCATTGGCACAACAAACTCCGATAATCATTTTGGATGAACCTACCGCTTTCCTGGATTTTCCCAGTAAGGTCGAAATTATGCAATTACTTCATCAACTTTCCCGTGAATCCGATAAAACAATTTTCCTGTCTACCCATGATTTGGAATTAGCCCTTCAAATTGCCGATAAAATCTGGTTAATGGATAAAATAAACGGTTTGACAACCGGTACTCCTGAAGATTTAGCATTAAGCGGCCATTTGAGTAATTTTTTTGCCCGCAAAGGGATCACTTTCGATTTGGAATCCGGACTCTTCCGGATTACAAATAACTATCGGCACAACATCCGGCTCAACGGACACGGACAAAAATATGCTATGGTTCGTAAAGCTCTACAACGCAACGGGATTCTGGCAGACCGAAAGGTAGAATCCGATATTCTGATAGAAACCGGCGAATTGCGAAACCCTGAATTTATACTGCATTTTCCTCAGCATCCCCCGATTAAAGTGACGACTATCGAAGAATTACTCAAAGAAACCGATGCTTATTTAAATATTTACAAGAAAAAACCGGTGCACCAAGAGACTTCTTTACCTGTTCCCTCCGGATCGGAAGAGGAGATCTCATTCTGAATGAAATAATGGATTTATCTCCGGAAGAAGAAATTACCCCGTAAACAGCTTTGCTAAACGCGACAATTGAGGATACAATAAAAATGACTTTGTCAGCATTTTCCGAAGAAAAAGCCTCCGTTTCCCGGCCGGCAGAGTGAAAAGGATTTTTATGGAAGAAACTGTCTCAGCCAACAAATATTCCGGTCCGCACTTTTCTTTTCCGGAAGCATTATATCTTAACACATTTGCGCAAAAGATCGGTTATTTATATGAAGATTTATTCGATACCCCGTTTCCAAAGAATAAATTCAGATTCTATCCTTCACCGGTTTCCGGAATTAAAATTATTTCCAGACAACCGCTTCCAAACAAAGGAGTACATACCTCCTGACATTTCTGTACCAGCAAATCGAAAAAAGGATGAGCGGGAGGAAGTATCAGCCAGAGCTCCCGGGCTAATGTAATCTGCCTTATTTTTTCCAGAACTTCTTCCTCTGCTCCCGCTTCCTGAGCCAATGCAATGATAAAATCCCGGTTCATCAGTACATGACGACTGTGGGTATCCCCGTGGCCTTCCGCTAATTTTACAGCTTTTCCGATCATAATACCCATTGTGATACGGGCTATCTGCTCTTCTCCGGCTATTTCCAAGGTTTTACCTATATAATTTCCATAATGGACAAAAGCCTGAACCGGTAATTCCGGAAAATGCTCCTTTAATATTCTCTCACTTTTAGCTCCGGAATTAATGACAATATGAGCACATCCTAAAGCCCTGGCTACCTGAATTTCTTTTCGGATAGTAGCTATAAAAGCCTCTGCAGAAAAAGGTTTTACAACACCAGACGTCCCGATAATCGAAATCCCTCCTTCTATTCCGAGCTTGGGATTAAAGGTCTTTAAGGCCAATTCTCTTCCTCCGGCTACAGAAAGCGTTACGTCCACTCCCTCAGAAATTTTATAAAATGTCAGCAGTTTCTGAATCTCTTCCCGCATCATCCGGCGGGGAACCGGATTTATGGCAGGGGCCCCCATTTCCAACCCCAAACCCGGCAAAGTTACTCTTCCCACTCCTTCCCCCTGCAAAAAACGAATCTCTCCGGCTGTATTTAAATTCACGGTAGCACTCACTTCGCATCCGTTGGTAACATCCGGATCATCTCCCGCATCTTTAATAACGGTATAAGTCACTTCTCCTTCTCCTTTTCTGCCAATCTTTACCGGTAATTCCACTTCTTCTCCGCATGGCAAGGTAAACCGGCAGCTCTGTATGACTTTTCCCGTTAAAAGAGTTATTAACGCAGCCTTTGCTGCCGCACAGGCACAACTACCCGTAGTATATCCTGTTTTTAAAGGGAAAAAACCTGGCAACAAGCGTTCTAACTGATGCCGGAAACCGTTCTCTCCTCTGACAATATAGAAAGTCTCCGGGATTAAAGGGCGTTTCAGTACGATTACCGGTATTCCTTTTGCTACTGCCGCCCTCACTTTCTCTTCGAAAAAACCGGATGTCCCACTCTCTTTTGTCAATACGGCATCCGGACGAATCCGTTCTATCAGTTTCCCCACTTCTTCCCCCTCTTCATAATACAATAGCCTGTCTACCGGGAAATTATATTTCTCTGCTAAAGGCAATGACTGTTCCCGGCCCCATACCCGGAACCAGCAATTATGTTGCCGCCAATACGCTTCCAGACGGGGGATGGTCTGTACCCCCGTCAATGCCAGCAGATTCCCGATATTCCGACTGCGGAGAAAAGCAATTATTTCCGCCCACGACTCACACCAGACAAAAGAAGTATCCCGGGGAGGATACGTCCGCTCATAACGTATGACAGGTATATCCAGTTCCATAGCTGCCTGCCTTATATTTTCCCGCAATTGTACCGCAAAAGGATGGGCCGCGTCTACCAGTAATCCGATCCCTTTTTCCCGGCAAAAGGAAACAATGCCAGTAGCATCCATACCTCCGGTAAGCCGTTCCGCAGAATGACTCTCCACCCGCTGCCGCTCCCCTTTCGTCGAGTAATAATACTTTTTCCCGGCTCCATCCAACAGCTGTAGGACAATTCGTCCTTCCGTCGTTCCTCCAAATACTAAAATCACAATTTCTTTATTAAATTTTCATCGGAAATGCTGCAAACTAAAACGAACTAATTGCTTGTATCTTTTCCCTGCCGATAGAGATGAGTAAAATGCCCGCAATACAATTTAGATAATCCGTTCCGGTTATCTATAGATTCTCCCACGACAATCATTGTCGTCAAGGTCAACTGATTTTCGTTTACGATCGCTGCCAGATTCCCCAATTTTCCCCTGAATATTTTCTCATCTTTCCAGGTCAAATGATAACATACAGCCACAGGAGTCTCCGGTGGATAATGCTGTAATAACTCGTTTTGAACCTCTTCAGCAATGGAAGCACTCAGGAATATACACATTGTACTCTGTGAACGGGCCAGCAAATGCAATTTTTCCCTCTCCGGCATAGGAGTACGCCCCTCCCCCCGGGTCAAAATAATGGTCTGGGTCTTTTCCGGAATAGTAAACTGAGAGCGCAATGCCGCCGCCGCCGCTAAAAACGAAGAGATACCAGGGGTAATATGATAACGCATTCCATAGTGATCAAAAAACGCCATTTGCTCCTGAATAGCTCCGTAGATACAAGGATCACCCGTATGCAAACGCACGACAAACAATCCTTTATCATAAAATTTTTTCATCAAGGCAAACTGTTCTTCCAGCGTCATAGAAGCCGAACTCCGCACAGTGGCGCCAGCCTTAGCGTAATAAGTCAATTCCACCGGTACCAGACTACCGGCATATAAAATCAAATCCGCCTCTTCCAACATTCGCTTCCCTTTTACAGAAATCAATTCCGGATCCCCCGGCCCTGCACCGACAATCTCGATAAAACCACCCCGTTCCGCAGTTTTCTCCAAAGCTATAGCATAGGTAAAATGATTATCCTCCTTCAGGCATCCCCTCTGTTTTTCAATCAATAATACAGTATTTCCGGCACTCTTTAATGCTGCCGGTTCCGCTACTCCGTATACCCCTGTCACTTCAAATACTTTTTCCGAGGGATGAGGTACTTCTATACCTTTCAATTGTTCCGGAAGGTAAATCCGGAGATCCGCTTTCCACGCTTTTGCTAAATCGTGAATCAAAGGCTCTCCCTTTTTCAAATCAATCGTAGCAAGGACTTGAATGGACCCGGCAGAAAGATGATGACGTTTTAGATCCGTTTCTATATATTCCTTAACCCCGGCGGAACTGCAATCTTTCCGGCAACCTATACCCAGATGTAATACTTTCGGACGATAGTATAAAACCGGTTTACTGAATTCATAAATAAACGGAGTTACTGCAATGATCAATTCATATTTCTCTTCCGGAATTGCTTCCCGTCTGTAATATATATCCACATAGGCCGGAACAGTCCGTTCCAGTTCCACAGTCCCATCATTCCGGACATCCAGTAGTAATGCAGCAGGTTTCCCGTTGACAAAAGAAGCAATCAATTGATTCATCGGCAAGGAATGCTCCGTTTCCCATCCTTTCTCTTTTCCCAAAACATCCAAAGCCCAGAGCCCCGTATTATCGCTCTGAGTCGTAACAACGGCCTCAGCTCCCAGACATCTTGCCAGCCGACAGGCCAGTTCATTTGCCCCCCCCAGGTGTCCGGATAAAACCGGAATTACATAACGTCCCGTAGAGTCAATACAAACCACAGCCGGATCGGTATATTTCGATTGAATGTAAGGAGCGATCGTCCTTACAGAAATTCCTAAAGCTCCAATAAAAATCCAGGCAGAGTAATGAGTAAAGTTTTCCTTCACGAATTTTCCTAAGGTTTTAATTGGTAAGGTATTCTTCCTTTCCTGTAGCGAAAATATGTCTGCCTCGATCTCCTTTCTCAGTACCTGAACAATTTCTTCTCCTTTATCAGACAAAATAATAATTGCTGTTTTCATCATTCTGTTTTTCTTTTAAATCTGGACGATCTTCTTTGCCCGGATCACCACAATCGGGTTATACTCATTCAAAGCGACCCGGTCCCGCATTTCAATCTGCAGGCCTAATCCAACGACAATTTCTTCAAACGAACGAAGGCTTTCTTCCGATACGGCATTAAACACCAATATCCCTCCCGCCTTCATTTTCCGGATGATTTTTCTGAGCATTGCTTCCATCTGTCCCCCATATCCACCCAGAAATACGGCATCAGGACACTCATATTCAGACAAGTCTACCTCCAGGAAATCGGCTATTACCGCTTCTATTCCGGGAGCGCCGAATTTACGGCTATTTTTTTCCATTAATTCCCTCCCTTCTTCCCGACACTCAAAGGCCGTAATATGCAAATGCGGGAACTGTAATTTAGCTTCTATGGATACCGAACCGGTACAAAAACCGACATCCCAGAAATAATGCCGCTGATAGAGATCCAACCGGCTCAATGTCAACAGACGAACCGGCATTTTCGTGATCATCCGTTCTCTTCCATTCAACAGATAAAATGTTTCCTCCGGTATACCAAAGAAACGCTGCCGGAGAGCTATTCTTTCAAGAATCAGACAATTCGGATTATCGAACTTTTGTATAGCAGCTTCCTCCAGTTTCCATTGCCGGACGGACTCCCCCGGATTCCCCAGTTTTTCGCCAACCGTCATCCGGTAATTATCGTATCCATAGGTCAGCATCCGCTCCGCAATAGCCGCCGGCGTATGCCGGTGATCCGTCAGTACTCCGATTTTCTCCTTTCCTTCTATCAGAGCTTTATCAAATTCATGCCAAGGACGTCCCGTCAAGGAAACCATATACATATCCTGATAAGGCAATATCAGCCGGTGAGCCAATACCTGCAAAGAATTAAAACAAGGATATACCCGGAGAACAGCCCCCGGCAGGTATTTACGTATGGTATTGGCAAAACCAAAAAATAAAGGATCCCCGGAAGCAAAAACGACAATCTCTTCATAGGCCGCATAAGTCTGGAACACTTCTTGTAAAGGCACTTTTATATCTATCCATACCCGGTCCGCCGGAAGCAAAGAAGCAACCAACTCATAATGCCTCTTGCCCCCGGAAAAAATACGATGGCTTTTTATTGCAAAGAGTACTTCCTTACTGAAAACGGGAGAAGGACTGTCTTCTAATCCGATAATATAAAATTTCATATTTTTGTCGTTAACGGTCAAGCAATTTCTGGAATTCCTGAAGGAAACAACCAATCTGATAACCACTGACAAAGCCGTGGTTCACAGACAAAGATACCGGCATCATCCGTTTCCCCTGTTCCAGAACCACCTTTCCAAATGTAAAAATAGGAATATTGGTATGCGGCTCTGAAGGAATTGACAATTGTACACTCGTAAAGCGATACCAGGGATTAACACTAATCAAAAGAATATTCCGGCCATGTTCCTTTTCACTGTGAGCCTGCCCTTCTCCCCGCTTAGCCGCCTCCACAAGGGGACTTGCTTTTTCCTGAAAGACTTCCCACTTTTCTTCTGCAGGTAATAGCACTGAACGATAACTTCCATCTGCAGTTAAAACAGGCGTAAACAGGTCAATCCGGTCGTATAATACCACTTCCTCCCCCTCCTGTCGGTACCGGAATTCTTCGATACGGTTGGCAGCCACAAGAGCCGCATGCAGATAATACAAAGCAAACGAAATTTTTTGTTTTTTCGCTCTTTCGTATGCCCGGGTACAATCCACTTCAACCGTTACCGCTACCATAGGATTGAAAAAAGTCCTGAAAAATAAATATTCTTCTTTCCGTTTCCAAGTGTCTATATCAATGACCCGCCTCATATATCCGATTTATTTTTATTTTAAAAGTTAATTCACCAGTCCTTATGCCGGTTTATGAAAGTTCCCTGTTTTAATACCTACCGCTCACCCGTTTCCTGACTGGATGGAATACCTTATTTAAAGGTCTCTCCCCGGAAATAAATCTTTTGCATCATCAAAACACAAAACAGCATTCACGAGCGTAGCCGCCAGATTACTTCCCCCCTTGCGCCCTTCAATGATTATTTTAGGGATGTCAGTAAAAGATTTCAGCATGTGTTTGGATTCTTTTACATTTACAAAACCTACCGGAGCACCAATTACTCCCAACGGTTTTGCTTTTCCCTGCCGGATCAGGCGGCACAATTCCATAAGAGCAGTCGGAGCATTTCCAAAAACATACAGAGCATTCGGATGTTCCTCAACAGCCAAACGGATGCCGGCTTGCGTACGGGTAATATTCAATTCCGACGCCATTTCTTTTATTCTGGAATCATCCAGATAACACTTTACCTTTACTCCCAAACGCTCCAAAGCTCCTTTGCGAATCCCCGAAGCGACCATGGTTACATCTGTAATAATTGTATCCACTTCCCTTTCACTCAAAGCTTTGTATAATCTCCCGACACTTCCTTCGTCCGCATAAAAAATATTTTCCATATCAAAATCGGCCGTCGTATGGATAGCGTGAAGCAACGCCCATTTACGATCCAACGGGAGATCCGGATTTTTCAGTTCGGAAGCAATGGTACGAAAACTCCGCATCATGATTTCTTGCCCGGGCTTGATGCCGGAAAGAGAAACCCCGCCACTTCCGTTCTCCTGAACCATCTCTACGGATAGCACCTTACCCCCGTCCCCGGGTGCTATGCTTGTATAATATCCCCGGGGGGTGATAAATTTATCCCGCCACAAATACGATTGGCTGTTTCCGATCAATACCACGGTAAACATATCTACCTGTTCCGGATCAAAATCATCCAAAGTTGTCAGTTTTACCTCTTCATCCGCTCTTCCGGCCTGCCGTACAAAACCAACCGGAGTATTTGCAGCCCGTTCCTGCAGAAAAATTTCTTTCAAACGGTATAATTGCCAATAACGCCCTTCGCTCTTAGGATTGTAAACAGCGGTTATAAAATCGGCTGTAGCCGCTGCCCTGATCCGCTGCTCTATTTTCTCCCAGGGAGTCAGTAAATCAGACAATGAGATGACACAGAAATCATGTCCTATCGGGGCTCCTAACAATGCCGCAGCTTTCTGAAAAGCACTGATCCCGGGTAGAACTTCGATCTCTGTCTCAGCATTCCGTTCCCGCTTCATCTCCCAAATCAAAGGAGCCATCCCGTAAATTCCGGCATCCCCCGAACTCACCACACATACCGTTTTACCCTGTTCTGCATATTCAAATGCAAGAGACGCCCGTTCCCTTTCTCTACGCATCCCGGAATCTATACACTCTCCTCCCTCTTTGACCAATTCCCGGATAAAAGCAAAATAATATTTATACCCGACCACCACATCCGACAGAGCAATAGCCGCACGCACCGCAGGGGTAATATCTTCTTCACAGCCCGGACCGATTCCGGCAACAAATATTTTTCCCATTTTATATTCGTATTTCTATTTTCCGACAAAGTTAATATTTTGAACGAAAAAGAATATGTCAAAAGCGAGAAGGTTGCTTCTGACATATTCTCTCTTTTTTAAAATGTTTGTAAAAACCGGCAAAAAAGGAAAATACAAACATTTTCAGGAAAAATGTTAAAAACGATAGGATATCGTTCCGGTAAAATTCCTCGGTTTGCCCAAAACAGTAGTACTCTTATAATACTCTTTATCGAAGAGATTATCCACGTTTAAAGCCAAGGTCACTTTTTTCTTTATGGTATAAAACAATCCTCCGTCGACCAGGAATAAAGCCGGATAATAAGTACGGGTAGCTACATTTGTAAATATTTTATCCTGGAATGTTCCACTCAAATGAATGGACAAATTTTTCAATACTCCTTTGGGGATAGTATAATCACCATATATGTAGAATGTCGTCCGGGGAATACCGGTTGCCCGTATATTCTTACTGGGATCGGTATATTCAGGATATTCATCACTCTTACGAATCTTTCTGATCCGGTAATCCTGCCAGCCTAACCCTCCTGTAATAGCCAGGGTAGAAACAGGACGTACGGTCAGTTCCAGATCAAATCCCCTGGAATCAGCTATTCCCACCTGTCCCTGAATAGTCTTCTCTACATCGACCCCATTTTCGTCTTTTTCATATTCAGTACCTAAAGATTTGACAACGTTATTTTTGCGGATGTAATATACGCTTGCCGAAAAGTCCAGACGGTTTGCCCACGTATACCGTACTCCGACTTCTGCCTGATATCCTTTTTCCGGTTTGAATACTTCCCCTCCGTCTTTGGAAGGATCGAAACGATTTCCTTTTTTATCCAGATAAATCACCCGTTCGTTATACATGGTATTATAGGGCTTAAAATGCGAACCAAAAGAAGCATACAAGGAAATGGCTTCAACCGGCAGGAACACTAACCCGGCCCGGCCGGTAAAGGCAGAAGTCTTTACCTTATTCCATTCACTCCGGTCTGCATCGTCATAATCCTGTCCTCCGTCTTTTACGGCAGCTGTGGCCGTCCGGTAATTGTAAAAATCCATACGGGCAGATCCCATGGCTTTCCACTTCGCATTGATACCTATCACATCGTGCAAATAAAGTCCGGAAGTCCTCCATTCCCGTATAGAAGCTTCGGAATATTTGTAATCCCACCAGTCACGTACCAGATGCGGGTTATGCAAAGCAACAACCTGATTCAGACCGGGGCCCTAGGTGTCCCCGCTATTCCAGCCATTGTATTGGGTGTAATTAAAAAAAGAATAGGTATAACCGATAATATATTTATGTCCGACGCTTCCGGTTTTAAATTCTCCGGTTAATTCCAGCATATTCGTCCATCCGCGGCTGTCGGGACTGAAACACAAAGGGCTTCCGGTAATTAAGGAATCGGTCAGATCTATATAATATTTTTTCCCTCCCCGTTCGTAATAATAACCCCCGTTAAAGAGATCCAGGGTATCTGTCCGATAATTCATTCCCTCTACACTGGCGTAATCCAAATCACTATGATTCCAGCTAAATCTATCCCGTAATTTCATAAAAGAAGTCAGCTCCTGGGTGTAAGTCAGCGAGACGTCGGTTACCCGTCTTTTCATCATATTATTGTTAAAATCGTTATATATCGTGTGGTAATCGGCAAAAGGGTTCCGTGCACCCACCGGCATAACAATTTTTCCTTCAGCATTCATCACATCTCCCATACGGGAAGACAGTACAGGAGCCGATCCGATTTCCGTATCATATTTATCGTCGCTATAACCAATGGTCCCTTCTATATGTCCTGTCTTTCCGAAATCGGCAGCCAGTGTCCCGGTCACGGAAAAACGATCGGCATGCACATGCCGGTAACCATCCCCCGTAGAATAATGGGCTGTAGCCCGATAAGTCAGGGGGCCGACCAATTTACCACCAAAATCCAAGCTGGCCGATTTTACTCCCCAATTACCATAACTTAAACGGGCGCCAGCCATAAAATCGGGCACCGCTTTTTTACGTACGATATTGATTACCCCTCCCATTACCGAGTGACCGCTCAATACAGCAGCAGCCCCTTTCAGCACTTCAATGGATTCTACCGACGATAAATCCCCGAAAGGCACATTATTCAGTAAAGAACGCTCGTCCCGGAAACCATCGATAGAAACGACAGCCTCACTGCTGCCTCGGACCGAAAAACGATAGAAGGCACCCAGCTGATCTTTTACGGTAACACCTGGCAAAAAACGAACAGCATCTTCCAGATTCAAAATATTTTTACGTTCCAAAACTTCAGACGACAAGCGGGTAACGGTCACCGGTAAAATTTTCAAAGGCACATCCAAATTCAAAAGATTCACTTTATGTTTCAATGTCCCGTAAACATTCGCCTGTTCCAGCGAAAAGACTGTATCCGTAATACTTTTACGGTGTTGACCGTATACACTTGTTATACAAATCAATATGACGAAATTTAAAATTAATTTTTTCATGTTTTCAGATATTTAAAATTCTATTTAAACTTGTAAAATATTTCATTTCCGCATTCTACCGATTTTCCGGATCCCGCGTCCCAACCATTTTAAAGTCAGCACGACTCCGGAAAGAGAAAGAAAAGATCCTCCGATCAGTAATACATACATTAGGATATTCCACAATACAGGATGGTCCGTCAAAAATTTAAAATTCAGGCTATGTAACCCTCCGTACAGGATGCCACGCAAACGGCCATTGTCATCAACCTGCCGGTGATATAAAGTTTCAGGATTAAAGTAATGGCGGGTATGGAGTTCATCTCCGACAACTACCTTATATACCGGAAGAGACAGCATGTTCCGGCGTGAATGATAGTCATCGTCCCAATCCGTCATCCAGGTTATGGAATAAGGAATATCCTTACCGTGAATTTTTTGTACCTTCTCATTCACCATTGCCTCTGTCAGCCGGAAAGGCAATAAACGGGTGGAATCGGAAGCATCGATATAACGTTTTTCCGTTGCAGTATGGACGACATAGTAGGGATGTTTCCCAAAAGAAGACCATTCGATACTTTTGACATTTTGCAAACGATCTGCAATTTTCCGGTAATCCAGCCTATAACAATCCCATGCCAACATCTCCCCTCCGCGTCCCCGGAAACGGACTTCCCGGTTTTTCTGTTTCCCTTTCTGCATCCAGGAAGGCAGATCCACTAACGACATCATTCCGCTGAATACAAAAGTCAAAGCGAAAAGCCCGAAAATCATTCCGGAAATATGATGCCATTTAAACCACCATTTTTTATAGGGCGAACGCCATCCTTTCTTCCGGTTTTTCCAAAATGCCCAGATACCTGTCCACAGACCGGTAAAACACATAATTGCCCCTAAACCGGAAGCCCAAATCATAAAATTAATCCATAGGGGTTGATTTTGCCTTAAGGAAGTAAAATACACCCAATGCGGTATTGCCCCTAACCAAGCCCAAAACCGGGATTCCCGGTTTGTCCACTGCAATACTCTTCCGCTCTGAGAAGAAATATACATCTCCTGACGCTCTTCATCCTCAAACGTAAACTTGTAAATAGGAAATTCCCTTTCCAAATAACCGAAAGGAATCCATTGGTCCAGACGGTACATAGTGTCCACTGTCCAAACAGATGTTCCTCCCAATTGTCCTGCCAGCCGGCAGATTTCAGGAAATCCGGGTTTCTCAACCTTCCGGAACGAATCTGCATACAGTTCCGAAGGCAATTGTTTGCCCCTCAAATGAAAAACCGGACGACCGAGACACATATTGACCGATAATCCCGCTACACGAGAACTATCGGGCAAAGCCCTCACCAAAGAATCTATCCCAGGGAGCCCCCCCTCTAAGGATTCTTGCCGGACTAATTTCAACCCCTGATTTACCCGCGGAAAGCTATGATAGATCATCACTATCCCCGACAGGAACCACATCAGGAACAAAATACTGAGGATCAGACCCAATATTTTGTGAATTTGTTTAATAAATCTTGTCAACATACGATTCATGAAAGCCGGAGTAAGCACACGCCTCCCAGGCAGAGACCGATTATCGTCCCTGCAAAAATTTATACTCCGGTAAATTTCAGTTATTTCCCAATAGAATAGTTTCTCTTTTTCACAGTCATATCGACCGGCTTATGGGCTGCTGCAAAACGGGCATGAGCGATAAATAAATCCTGTATACCCGTATGTTCCCCCAAACCTTTTAAATAAAGATTCACCCGGAAACCGGCTTTCTCCAAATTCCCTTTCCATTCACCGGCGATATCGTTTTTAGCATGGTCTCCGGCGACAAACATCAGCGGAATTAAGGTGACCTCCTTCGATTTTCCGGCTTTAAGCAAACGCAAAGCATCTTCAAAAGCCGGATACCCTTCGACAGTTCCCACATGGTATTCCGGATAGCCTTCAGCTTTTAGCATATAATCCAGCATTGCATAAGAGGCCGTTGCCGGATCTGCAGTCCCATGACCCACGAATATTTTCTGGCCACTCTTTTGCACAGGTTCTATTGCTTCAGTTAAAGTCTGTATCACTTCAGCATAATCCGCAGCAGCATAGAGCAACGGATTTCCCAAACGAATATCTTTAAAATTCAGGGAAAGACTTTCTACTTCCCGCCTCAACTCTTTCATTTCCTGTCCCTCAATAATATTGGTAGACTGTACCAAAACGTGGGTATATCCCTCATCATGCAATTTACGAAGCGCTTCCGTCGGGTTCATTTTTTCAATTCCGGAAGCCTTTAATTTCCGGATAATCATCCGGGAAGTCCAAGCCTCCCTCACCTCTATTCCCGGAAAGACCTCTTTCATTTTTTCATTAATGACATCTATTGTCTGCTCACGTGTATCTTTATGAGTTGTCCCAAAATGTACGACTAATACGGCTCCTTTCTCCCGGGGACCTAAGGATCCGAAAAGCTCAGATTCAATATATGATTCCTCGGAATGTGCAAAACAAGTCAGGGTCATACACAGCATGATTATTGTTCCTGTTAATTTCATCTTTTATCAAATTTTATTGCCGCTAATTTCTCAATATTTCCCTTTATTTAAACCGAATTGTCAATCCTCCGAAAAATGTCCGTCCCGGAGATAAGGTTGCATAATTAACCCCAAAAGGCCGGTCGTCTGTATAATCAAACAGATTTTCAATCCCCGCAGTCGGTTCCAAAACAAAACGCCCCAAACAGGTGATCGCATGGGTGGTGGTCAGATTACACAACCAATGTCCCGGAGCTACCCCGTTGGAAGCATGGAAACGGCTGCTCTGCCCGCGGGCATTCAGATTGATATTCAACCTGTATCCTGTCCATTCCCGGTTCCAATTGGCTGAAACGGTTCCCGTATGCCGGATACTCCGGTCTAAATGCTGCCTTACCTCATCTTCCGTTCCCTTATCCATAGTTCCCCAGGCATCACAATAACTATATCCACCTCCCAAAGTAAATCCCAATCCCAGATAAGCGTTGAAATTCACATCCACACCTTTTACCCGCGCATCATTCAGATTGACATACATCCGCCTTTTTTTGATACCGTTAGCTTTATCCTCATCCGTCAAATCAATGTATTTATAGTCAATCAGTTTATCGACATCATTAATATAACCATTCACGGAAACAGTAAAGTTATGGCCTATATATTCGATATTTGCTGAATAATAATTGCTGATTTCCGGTTTCAAATTCTGGTTTCCTATACTTATTGTAGAACCCTTTACCTTTTCATAGTATAACTGTTCCATACCCGGAGCCCGGAAACCGCCTGCATAAGCCACACGGAAATTGAAAGCCCCCACAGGCAGCATCAAAGAAGCTTTGGGAGAAACCCGGTCGCCGAATGTTTCATGATTTACATATCTCAACCCCAGGATAATCTGCAACTTCCGGAATAATGTCAACTCATCCTGAGCATAGAGAGACAAGGTGTAAGCACTTTTCTCCTCATTATTCAACGCTTCCGGACTCTTCAGCCGATCGTCCCGGTATTCCAGTCCGGCAGAAAGTTTATTAGATTCACCTAATACAAAAACTCCTTTCAGATTCGCATTGTAATAATGCTGTCGTTTGTTGAGTACGACATCTCCTTTTTTATTTTTCTGATAATCCTTTATATAATTATAATTATTCTCAAAATTGTCATTATACAAATCCAAAGCAATATAAGAACGCTTATTTAACAGGTATTTTGCCCCCAGCGCCAACGTATAATCCTGATAAGACATCTCATAATTGTAAGCCGCTACCGGCCGATAAACATAGCGCTGATAAAAACTTCCTTCTGCATAGATATCCAAGCTTTTCGTCGGAGAAAACTTCAATTTCTGATTGAATACATCCGATCTAAAACGATTGGAAGCTTGTTTAACCGTTTCCTTATACCCACGCGGATCTTTTGTATCCGTCTCGTAGGGACTCAATTGCCATCCCCCGGCTTGTAACCGCTGATAAGAAGTGTGAGAAGAAAATTTACCGGCATTGACATCTGCCGAAAGATTCTGGGTAAATTGTCCTTTCTCTGCAATCCGGGTACGGGACAATAAATTTATCTTCTCTTTGGGGCTCTCTGTAATTATATTGACAACTCCTCCCATAGCTTCCGAGCCATAAAGTGCGGAAGCCGATCCCTGTAAAACTTCAATTCGTTTCACCCGGCTCAGATCAATCCGCTGTAAATCCGTATTTCCGGATATATCCCCTGCCACTTTATGGCCATCAACCAATATTAAAATATAGCCGTTCTGCAGTCCATTCATCGTCATATAATCTCCCATAGCATTCGTAGAAAAATTGAACGACGGATTCATCATTCGTAAAGCCTCGTCAATTTTTACAATACCCGCTTTTTGAATCTCCCTTCCGGAAATAACTTCTATCGGTACAGGCGAATCCTTTAAACGATGATGTGTCCCCGTACCGGTTATTACCACCTGATTGAGATTTATCGGTGAAGCCGACATCTCAAAAAACAGATTTTCATTACTACGATCGACTTTTTTACGGACAGTTTCATAACCCGTAAAGGAAACCCGTAATACATACTCTCCTGCCGGAACATCCTTTAAAAGAAAAGTTCCATCACTATCAGTAGCCGTCCCCAGCGTGGTTCCTTCCAAACGGACATTCGCTCCGGACAGAGCCCTCCCGTTTACAGCTTGTACAACTTTGCCCCTGAACGTCAATTGCGCCCAGAGATTACATACAGCAAACAACATTACTGCTGCCAGCACACACAACTTTTTCATTAAAATGATTCATTTAGGGTTAATAATAGTATTCCTGACCCCGAAAATACTCTATTATCTGTGTTACACCCTGGCAGGTCTCCTGACTAAGCCTTGAAAAGCAACCTTCCCATCTTCGCGCGTAGACAGTGGTGTAAGACACTTTTCATCATAAAAGGCATCACAGTAGCGGGCACTGTTCCGGATTCCAACCGGATTCCCTTTTAAACGGCAGATGCATATCTGCCTGTTTACCAAAGCGTGCGCAAATATATAAAGTTTTATTAATATATACTAATAAAAATTCAAAACTTATTATTTTTCATTTTACCTCTTCCTTTACATCCCCATACTTCTTTCGCGGACAGAAACTGAATATACAATGTTCACAACTTCTTCCTATAAGGGGATAATCAAATCAAAAACAGCTATCAAATCACCGGACATTTATAAATTTTCAAAAAGAGTAGGCGACTCCTTTCTCAGAAAACTTCTAAAATTTTATATTTGCAAAAAATAAAATCAAAAATCTTATAGCACTCTGCGAAATGCCTTCTCTTTGTCCGTCCTCAAACAAATCCCATTTCCTTATCGGGGCCACTTCTTCCGGATGCGGGAAAACAACTTTAACCATCGGTTTGCTACGTGCGATCAGAAAACGGGGAGTAAGTGTACAACCGTTTAAATGCGGTCCGGATTACCTGGATCCGAAGCACCATGCTATCGCAGCAGGCAGGAATTCCTTGAATCTGGATTCTTTTATGTCTTCGGACAAACATATTAAAAACCTTTATTCGTTCTATAGTCGACAGGCAGATGTATGTATAACAGAAGGAGTTATGGGTTTATTTGACGGATATAAAGCTATGCAGGGCAGCAGTGCCGAAATAGCCGGTATACTGGATCTGCCCGTAATATTGGTTATCAATGCCCGTTCTTCGGCCTATTCCGTCGCCCCCCTTCTCTATGGATTTAAACATTTCCAACCCCATATCCGGATTGTCGGAGCCATTTTCAATTTTGTCAGTTCCGTAACGCATTACGATTATCTGCGCCAGGCCTGTCGGGACGCAGGAGTAGAAGCTTTGGGATATCTACCGAAATGCCGGAATATCGAAATACCTTCCCGCCACTTGGGCCTGAACATCGATAACAGGTTTTGTCTGGACGAATTTGCGGACCGCGTAGCCCTGGAAATAGAAAAAACAATCGATATTGAAAGGCTGTTGGAAATCACTTCTTCTACTTGTTCTCTGTCCGGTATCGGTAGGGAAGAACCTGTCACTCCAGTACCCGGTATACGTATTTCTGTCGCTCGGGATGAAGCCTTCAATTTTATTTATCCGGAAAATATACGATCGCTGAAAAGATTCGGGGATATCACTTTTTTCAGCCCGCTTCGGGATACAGCACTTCCCCCTTCCGATTTTATCTACCTTCCGGGCGGATACCCGGAACTATATCTGCCCGATCTGAGTGATAACAAAGAAATGCGCAACGCTATCTATGCCTATTGCCAATCCGGAGGACACGTACTGGCCGAGTGCGGAGGGATGATGTATTTAGGCAATTATATTGCGGATCCCAACGGGAAAAAGTTTCCCATGTGCGGTTACTTACCTCAGGCCGCTACAATGGAAAATATGAAACTGAAATTAGGGTACCGGAAAGTTATTCACAACGGACAGGAATGGAGAGGCCATGAATTTCATTATTCCCGTATTATTCCTGGATCTGTTCCATCACTCCCCCATACTCAGATATATAACGCACAAGGAAGTGAAGTAGATACCCCCATCTACCGTTTTAATCAGGTAACAGCAAGTTATATCCATTTTTATTGGGGAGAAAAAACAGATTTAATTTCTGCTATTTTAACGTAAAGTAGAATATATATAGTCCATATCCATAGCATCTCTGACATGCCGGGCGAGCCTATCGTATTGTTCCTGCTTGAAGGACATATAATCAAAATGCTCACAACGCTGCTGCGTTAAACCAGCAGCCAAATCGTTCAGAACAACGGCATGATCCAATATACCGTGTATATAACTTCCCCAACACCTCTCATCCAGATAAAACCCATCCCTTTCCCCTGTTTCCAAAGTATTCAGGCTCCGGCTTAACCCCTCTTTCAATTCTCCTTCTTTTCCGATTTCTTCAGTTCTTCCCATATGAATCTGATACCCCTCACACCATTCTTCCCCTCCTTTATACCGGAAACGGCTCTGACAGGTGGTTTTTTCTTTTTCCATCACCGTTACTAAAGGAAATAGGCCTAAACCGGGTACCATACCGATTTCCCCTTCAACCTGATCCGGATCTTCTACCCGCAACCCCATCATCTGATAACCTCCGCAAATTCCTACGACTTTTTTACCTGCTTTATAAGCCTGTACAACGGCTTCAGCAATCCCATTCGCCCGGATATTCATTAAATCAGCTATGGTATTCTTCGAACCGGGTAAAACAATAATATCGGCTTTTCGAATTTCTTCCACATTATTGGTGTAATACAAATGGAAACGTTTATCCTGTTCTAAAACGCTGAAATCTGTAAAATTAGATATCCTCCGTAATAATACCACAGCCACATTGATTTTACCGGAAAGAGCGTGCATTTCCTTCTGTTCCAAGGCTACGGAATCCTCTTCTTCTATCTGTATATCTGTAAAATAAGGCAATACTCCTACTACCGGAATACCTGTCAATTTCCGGATCAATTCCCGTCCTTCCTCAAATAAAGACACATCTCCCCGGAATTTATTCACGATTATCCCTTTTATCAATTTCCGTTCTTCCTCCGGTAATAACATCACCGAACCATATACCGAAGCAAAAACACCGCCCCTATCGATATCCGCTACCAAATACGTCGCTGCCCCAACTTCCCTGGCCATACGCATATTGGTAATATCCCTTTCCCGTAAATTCAATTCAGAAATACTGCCCGCACCCTCCAGTACAACCGGATTATATTTCCCGGCTAAACGCCTATAGGCCGCCAAAGCTTCCTGTAGCAAATAATCTTTATTTCCACTGCGGAAATATTCTCGCGCGCTCATATTTCCAACAGGCCGTCCGTTTAAAATTACTTGTGAACTTTTGTCATTCGTCGGTTTTAATAGTACCGGATTCATATCCGTATGGGGGGGTATTCCACAAGCTTCAGCCTGTACAGCCTGCGCCCGCCCAATTTCTCCCCCTTCCGGAGTCGAATAAGAATTCAACGACATGTTCTGCGCCTTAAAAGGAGCCGGAGTATATCCATCCTCCCGGAATATCCGGCAAAAAGCTGTATTAATTACACTCTTACCTGCATCCGAACAGGTACCGACAAACATAATCGGTTTCAGCCCGCTCTTTTTCCTATGCTGCAAAGAAACTGTCATTTATTTTTTTTATAAGTAAAAGATTTCCATTTTTCCTCTATACCGCCCTCCCTTTGCATGGCCACCCTCGCCATTACAAAAAAAAGATCGGAAAGCCGGTTGAGGAATATTAAAATTTCAGCAGGTAAACCATCCTTTCTGTTCAAAGTCCATAAATGCCTCTCTGCCCGACGGGCAATAGTACGGGCTAAATGACAATGGGCAGAAACCAAATTTCCTCCGGGAAGTATAAAATACCCTTCCTCCTGTATCTCTTCCGACAAACGATCAATCCCCGCTTCACAAAACGTCACCAATTCCGGCGGCAAAATATTAGGATTTTCCCCTCTGATTTCCGAAGGAGTAGCCACCTGCGACATGACAAGCATTAAATTTTTTTGAATCTCAAACAGAAAACTTTGCCATTCATGCCCCTCTCCCAGAAAAGAACGGACAACTCCTATGGCAGCATTCAATTCATCTAAAGTTCCATTCGCTTCAATCCGGATGTCATCTTTATCCACCCGCCCTCCTCCATGAATACGGGTAGTACCCTTATCGCCAGATTTTGTATAAATTTTCATGTCTGCTCTGTTTATGCTGACAAAGATACCATTTCTCAGAAATGAAAATACCAATCGGATAAAAAATACAATCAGCATTTTATTTTTCTTTTCATCGGATAAGAGCATCGGCTTATTTACTATTTTCAGAATCTCTTTTAATAAAAACTATCACAATCTTAAAACGTATAATTAATTTTGATCCTTTCCTCAAAATTTACTTATAATATTGCAATACTGAAAAAATAATACTACATTTGCTCCTGTCCTACATTACCCAAGAGCAGGGAAACCTGTCAATTGCGGCAGGCATTTTTTTGCCTGCTGCTTTCATACAACGGTTCTGTACCCCCGTGTGGAGCATTAATGTGCCCACTGCTCTTGAAGTGTAGGACAACGGGAAAGGCGGAACCGTTCCTTATTTCTGCCTTAACGAAATTTCACCTAGTCCGGAGAGGCCTCTTATTCCCTCTTTAAAAAGAAATTTTCCCGATTAAAATAGAGGAGTTTATTAAAAATACATGCGGTTAACTCCTCCATTTTTAATAATCCGGCGCTTTAAGCTACTTTGTCATTTACAATATTGTATTAAATTATCAATGTTGTATTGCTATATAAAGAGATTCTTTAACTTCAAAATATAAATTGAAAAACCATATTGTAGCTAAAATACCTGAAAATATACTCATTATTCTAATCTACAAACGATGAAAACAACAGTAAATAAAAAAAACGGAAAGCCAGACACTCTTTATGCGTCAGAGCAGCATTATTCCCTCCGGATAGGTTCCCAGGCCCTCCGGCAATTGTCTTTTAAACATCTCTTAGAGATAAAGGAGATTATTGACTCCATGTTAACCCGGCATCAGCTTTTATCTCCCAACAGCACGACAAATGAAGAAGATTATCCGATTCATTTTGATAAGATCACTACACATTATGCAGATAACGATTGTTTTCATACGGTCTATTCTATGGAAACTTGTGATAGTTACCTGCAATGCATTTCCACCAAGCAAATGAAGAAAATAGCTTTCACTATCCTCACCTTTTTAAATTTACTCGAGAAAGAGAATAGTTATAAAAAAGAAATCCCTTCTTTACCGCTTCTTTCTGAAAAGTACAAGGAAGAAACAGTTTCTATACATATTCAAACCGACCCTCCTGCAGACAATTATTTTCTGGAAGAAACACCGGCGCTCAGCCAACAAACTCATTGGTCCGGAAACGACCTTCAACCGGTAACCACTTACCGGATAACAGCTAACGACCAAGAATTAGAAATTTCCTCCCCGGATCAATTACTCCGTTTACGTAAAAAATTGGCCGATTTTTTAAATTAAAATAAAAATACAGGTTGTCCCTTCACGCAAGTTACAAGTCTGATCTTCCCATGATAAACAATTACAAATTATGAATGCTAACCTCCCTTTGTAACCTGTCAATTTTGACTTGTAACTTGCAATTTTATTTTTTAATATATTATGAATCCCATTGAATGATTTTTCCTGAAGAATTTCTTTAACGGAAAAGAGCTGAAATCCCGTTCATAAATTAAACAAAAAAATTCGGTCATTCCTAAATCAGATAACAGAAATTATTTTTTTACGGCGGCCACAATTAACATCATTGGACGGCGAAGTTCATCTTTCATATCCGGAATCGTGTCGAAAAGTAATTCGTCCGGTTGGGGTTCTACAAAATCAGTCATTTCAAACCCGGCTTGAATCAGACCCTTTATATAGGTAGTCAATGTTTTATGGTATTTAATAACTTCTTCCCCTAAAAAATCCGTCTTCCGTTTTCCTTCCGTAAAATAATGATCAACAGGCCAATGTAAACGTTCTCCTTGAGCATTATAATACCAATCCTGACTTCCGTAGGCCGTAAACACCGGATGCTCTACTGAAAATACAAAACATCCCCGTTTTGTCAGACAATTATTAATTTTCCGGCATAAATCTTCAAATGACTCCAGATAGTGAAAGGCTAACGAACTGATTACAATATCAAATGTTTCCGGATTAAAATCAAAATCTTCAATCGCCATACAACGGTAATCTATCCGTGGGGAAGCATTTCTTGTCTTAGCTTCTGCTATCATTTTCTCCGAAAGATCAATTCCGACAACCGATATGGCACCCTGTTCCACGGCATACCGGCAATGCCACCCAAAACCACAACCTAAATCCAATACCCTCTTTCCTTTAAAATCCGGTAATAATGTTTTCAATATATGCCATTCTCCTGCTCCCTTCAACCCTTCCAATGAACGCAACATCTGACTGTATTGCTTAAAAAAGTTTAGCTCATTGTATTTATTTTCCTTCATGGTATTTTCCTTTAAAACAAATTCTTAATAAACCCCAATCTTTATAAATTACAAAAATAAGAATTAATTTTTCCATAATTAACCCCTATCTCTCCGGAAATAGAGATAGGGGTTATACCCAAAAATCAATGGATTTATCCGTTATGGATGCTTATTCTCTTACACAACGGACATTATGCCCTGAAGCAGATGCATATTTATTCAAAGTAAATATATCTGTTGAGCTGAGCGGAAACAGATATTCTGCAGCCCCTTTTCCTTCTGCATCGAACACTGAGTTTGACCAATAATATCCGGCAATTCCGACATCTCCTAATCCTCCATCATCTTCCCAACGTAATCCGGCTCCCGGATACCAAGCAATATTATTTCCGTCATATTTAAACATACGGCCTTTGGAAAACTTACCTACATAAGCTTCATCAAATTTAGAAGCAAGCCATAAATCGGCTGGAGAAACCATATAGCCAACCGGACAGGGATCGTAAATAGTCTTCTTCCCTTTAGGATAATTATCATAACCCGTAGGATTCCCCCAAAGATTAGGGACCGGATTTACCGTCCACACCAAGTTCGTTTTATTCCACAAAATATATGTCGCAGGATGCTGAACGGCATATAACAGATTATTATTGACATTATCCTGAGTCTCGTCATACGCAATTGTATTGAAAGCAGTTACCTGTCCAAATACCGTTTTTTCCTTCATACCCGTAACAGTAGCACCTCCCCAGAACGGATCTTTCCGACCCCATTGATAATACAACCCATAGGAAGCAAAACGCTGAGCTGTAGTCATCGCCTCTATATCTGCCTGTACATCCGTAGCCGGAGCATATTTAGCTCCCAGATTCCGGTCCATAACCAGGTAAGTGTTATTTCCATCCGAATCTTTATATTGATGATCCCGGGGCGTCTCAGAAAGCCAGATATGCCAGCTCCATAAAATATTACCACTTCCATTAGCCCCGTCATATACTGCAATAACAGCATTTCCAGGTATCTTAACAGCATTAAACATCAGATAGGTTCCGCCCTCACTCAGTTTCACATCAGTTACGCTCCCTTCTTCTTCCTCCCACAATAAAGCAGCCGAAAGAGGAGATATAGATACAGATTCCGTATGGAATCCTCCGTCCGGATGTATGCCGTCCTCCCCATTTCCAATTACGGTAGCATTGAAAAAATAAGCTCCTGACTGACCGATCAGATAACAGTTGGAATAAACTTCTGTCAAACCACTGATGTTATACCGGTTTGGATCATTTAAATCTGTCCCGTCTTCCGGTTTAGGCTCTCCGTCTTTTTCAAAAACAAATTCAACTCCTTTTGTCATGGCGGAACGGTTTATCGTCAAACCTCCTTCTACCTGAAACACCTTATCTTCATTATCCCCGGTATGGATTGAAATTTCAGCACCCGTATAGGTCTGAGGAGGTAATACAATATAAAACATAGCAGAATTCCCTTTAGCTATAATAAAACCCTCATCCGACACATTCAATTTCACACTATTGGCAGCCGTCCCCGACATAACAAGTACAGGATCTTCTGCCCCACCACTTATATCCACAGCAGCATCCCCGGCGACTTTTTGTCCTTCAGCAGCCTTAAACGTAATACTGTAAACAGTGACATTTTTCTCCGCTACAACTTTTACCCCTAATATTCCACATAAATTTTTCATTTTTACCGTTGTGGACGCTGACACACCTACCATCGGATTTTCTCCCTTTGTCAATTTGCCAGCTGTATAATGCTGTATTTCCGGAACTTTAACAGACAATACCTTTTCCTCCATAACAGTCGTAGCCGCATACGGATAATAAACAGCGTAAGTCTGAGGAGTTCCCGTAATTTCTCCGGCAAAGTTACCGGCAGCAGTTCCTCCTTGTCCGGAAAGTAAAAAAGTTCCGTTAACTGTTTCTGCTGCAAATACTCCTAACTGATCTCCTTCACTCCAACTAACAGCAAGTTCTTCACCATAAACATTCTCCGTATTTACAGCCAATGTCACAGCTTCCGGCTCTATGACAGGCGGTTCATTTTTATCATCACTACATCCTACAATCCCTAAGAGAGTAAGCAAGCTAAATAATACAATCAAATGTTTTCTCATAGTTTTTGTCTTTAAATTAGTTAATATTAAAAGCTAGAAATTCTTTTCAAAAACAGAAAAATATCTAAATTCATAAGAGATTCTTTTAATTAAATGCCAGAAATGATCCTGTAATACGATTTACAATAATTTTTATATTTGGTATAAAAATCCGCTTACCCAGACTTCATACCTTTATCCGTTGGAGAAAAATGATTTGAATAGAACTCGAATATTAATTTTCACAAAATTATATTTTTATATATAAAAAACAACTTCTTCAATCTTAATTTATCCTCAACCTCTTCTGTTTTACACATTAGGGACGTGCCCTAATGTGTAATTTTATTTTTTAATAAACTTTTATTCCCTTCTTCCACTTTTCAATTCACTTAAATTCATCAAATCCTTCTTGAGCAATATCGTTAAAGTGAAATAGTAAAATATATTTATACCAATAAAAGCATCATTCAGAAAGATTTCAAAAAATTCACAAAAAGGAAAAATTCTATAAAAACAATACACTTTCGTTCCTTATTTATATTTTTCATTTTTTAATTTTAAATAAATAAACAAGCTTCTCCCAGATAGAACAAAATTTACGCAGGAATCAAGCTGACAGTAAATAGTCATAATATAATTTACCGAATATCTTATAAAAAATGATTTTCTTTTTACCTTGTTCTTTAAAACAAATATATTGAGGAGTATAAATCCGTGAAATAAAAATTACACATTAGGGACGTGCCCTAACGTGTAATTTCTTATATTTAACATAAATTAAAAAAGAAAACTTTATTTTCTATAGGATATGTCATAAATTTGATATATTCCATTTTTACGTCTTAAGTCTGTCCAATTAATACTCACCGTTATGAATCGCAGACAATTTTTAAAATTAAGCAGTTTAGGGATAGGTAGTATCTTTTTAAACTCTTTCTTGATCACTTGTAATTCTGAGGATATTTCCGCAATTAATTTAAAAGAAGATACAAGACAACAATTAGTTCAATATGTAGAAAATTCGGACTTAGGGTATTATGAAAACCATAGAAATATTTACAGACAACAAAGAACTATTCTTCTTATTACTGATTATGAAGTTAGGGAAGATCCCAAACATATAGTCGATTATTTAGCCTCTTTCAACGTATTTGGACTTATAAAATGTAATTTCGATATTTATCGGTATCAAAATATCATTACGGATTGTCAGGAAACCCATAAAAATATGTATACTTTTTCCACTGAGATACCCGGTCAAAAAATTTATTTTGTTCATTTTCCTCTGGAAAGACAAATCATTTATCCTATAAAACTTTTGAAACAAAAGACTGACAAAGAATTAATTTTAAGCCCGGATTATGCTTTACCCTGCGTCATGACAAAAGACGCATTCAAGACGTTATTACAAAATCAAAAAAGCA
>NZ_CALCLB010000009.1:0-11420 GCF_937966165.1 uncultured Odoribacter sp. | reverse complement strand
GGTAGATGCCGAATTTAAGAAGCCCTGATAACGTAAGTTGTCAGGGTTTTTTTATACCCTGGAAAAAGTTTTAGAATTTAGTTTAAAATGCTTATTTTAGTACCCTCTAAAATGAACTCTAATAGATAGGAAATGGCATTATTCGGATTATTCGGAAAAGGTAAGAAAGAAAGCCTTGATAAAGGCCTGGAGAAGACGAAAGAAAGTGTATTTAAGAAATTGGCCCGGGCTGTTGTAGGGAAGTCTAAAGTGGATGATGAGGTATTGGATAATTTGGAAGAAGTGTTGATTTCATCGGATGTAGGAGTAGAAACAACTATTCGGATTATCGGTCGGATTGAAGCCCGGGTACAACGGGAGAAATATATGGGAATTGATGAATTGAACCGGGTATTGCGGGAGGAGATTGTCGCTCTGTTGAAAGAGAATAATGCGAATGATACTACGTCTTTTCAGTTGCCGGATAACGGAGAACCTTACGTCATTATGGTTGTGGGAGTGAATGGTGTAGGAAAAACAACAACCATCGGAAAATTAGCCAATAAATTTAAAGAAGCAGGAAAAACAGTTATTTTAGGTGCAGCAGATACTTTCCGGGCTGCCGCTGTCGATCAATTGGTAATTTGGGCGGAACGGGTAGGGGTGCCCATTGTAAAGCAAGGAATGGGAGCCGATCCGGCTTCTGTGGCTTATGATACGTTGAGTAAGGCAAAGGCAGAAAAAGCAGATGTCGTAATTATCGATACTGCCGGCCGTTTACACAATAAAATTAATTTGATGAATGAGCTGACGAAAATAAAGAACGTCATGAAAAAAGTGATTCCCAATGCTCCTCATGAAATTTTATTGGTTCTGGACGGCTCTACAGGGCAAAATGCTTATGAGCAGGCAAAACAATTTACGTTAGCAACGGAGGTAAACGCTTTGGCAGTTACGAAATTGGATGGAACAGCAAAAGGCGGAGTCGTAATAGGTATTTCCGATCAGTTTAAAATTCCGGTAAAGTATATAGGTGTCGGAGAGAAAATGGAAGATTTACAGATATTCGACCGGGAAGAATTTGTGGATTCGCTTTTTAATTAAGCGTCTTCCTTGCCGTTTTTAGTCAAATGAGGTAGAAAACATAAAACGGAATCTTATTCTTTAGGTATTTTGGGTTGTCAGAAATAAAAATAATCGCCGGTATACTGATTTTCTTGATGTATACCGGCGATTCTCAGATCCGTTGCCGGAAGTCAGCCTAATATAACTGTAACCGCTCTGGCTCCGTGTGCGCCGATGACCAGGGCCTGTTCAATGTCTGCTGTCTTGGACGGCCCGGCGATAAAACAACCGTACCCGAAGTCATCGAAATCGGGCCGTGTGTAAGCTTCATGCATGTTATTGACCAATTGGTGACGATCCAATAGAATAACCAAAGCTTCCGGAATAAAAAATAAGGCTTTGTAGCGGGTTTGCTGCTTCATCCAGATCATCCCGTTTTCCAGCACACCGAATTCTCCCCGAACCACGGCAATGTCCGTTCCGTTCAATTCGCGGGGATCTTCCAATAAGTCGGGATTAAAAGTGGCTATACTGATTTCCGGTAAATTGGAGCCGATGCTCCGGGCTTCCGGATATAACCGTTTAATCACATCGTTCACGTCTTCCCCTTCTTCAAGTAAAACACAATTGCTACCGACGGCTTTGAGTATCTTTTGAAACTGGCCCAAAGGATCCGGATAGGTTAACGGACTAAAAGTCATTTCGGGACGCTCCCGTTTCTCCTTCGTATTAGCCCGTAGTGCAGCTAATATTAAATCTTTACTGGACATCGTTATATTTTTTTTATTTTTCCTTTTTTCCACATAGCGTTGAAAGTCTCTTTGGTAAATTGCGGCAGTTCCCTCCCTTTACCCCAGGGATCGAAACGATTGTAAAGTACAAAACGGGGCATACGTTCCGCTATCCTTCCGGCAGCAATGGCATTATAAAAAAGTCCCGGATGATTCATTACCCATTTCATCCCTTTCGTGACAAACCGTTTCATCGGATCTGCCAGGTGCAGAGGGGCTAAATCCTGCCGCCATTTATAAATCTGTTCAGCCAGATCAATTTTTGCCGGACAGACATTGGAACAGGAATAACACAGGGAACAGGCCGACACATTACCGGAATATTGCTCAGGGGATTTCAGCATTCCCAGATTGATCCCTATCGGACCGGGAATAAAGTAAGAGTATGAATATCCTCCGCTACGTCGATATACGGGACAAGTGTTAATGCAAGCCCCGCAGCGGAGACATTTCAACATTCCCCAATGATCTGTATTGGCTAATATATCACTACGCCCGTTATCTACAATGATGACATGTATTTCCTGGCCTTCTACTGGTTTTTTGTAATGCGAAGTATAAGTGGTGGAAGGTTGTCCAGTAGCGGAACGGGCCAGTAAACGGATATAAACTGCTAAGGCCTTGTAATCAGGAATTACTTTTTCGAGCCCCATAACTGCAATGTGTACTTTCGGGAACGACGTTCCCATATCGGCATTCCCTTCATTGGTACATACAACGAAAGCGCCCGAAGAAGCAACTGCAAAATTTACGCCCGTCATAGCAATGTCTGCATGCAGAAATTTCTCGCGTAAAGCGGCCCGGGCCGCATGGGTTAGGTAGGTAGGATCACTGTTTCCTGTTTCCGTATTCAGGTATTCCTCGAAAACTTTCCCTACTTCTTCGCGTTTCACATGAATGGCCGGAAGAACGATGTGGCTCGGCGGAGTGCCCATTAATTGCATAATTCTTTCTCCCAGATCAGACTCTACGGCATCGATACCCCGGGCTTCCAGATAGGGGGTCAGCCCACATTCTTCCGCTAGCATAGACTTGCTTTTTATCAGATTTTTTCCCTTGTGCTGACGGATAATATCGTATACAATCCGGTTGTGTTCCTCTGCATCTTTTGCCCAATGTATATGAATTCCGTTTGCCGTGGCATTTTTCTCGAACAACTCCAGATAATGAGCCAGGTTCATTACTGTATGCTGTTTCATATCACTTGCCATCTGGCGGAGTTCTTCCCATTCGGGAACTCCGGATGCCATCTTGTCTCTTTTTTCCCGCACGAAATAAAGCGCCTGGTCATGCCAGGCCGTTCTCTCACGGTCTGCTATAAATTTCTTTGCTGCTTTAGCATGTGAACTCATATCCTGCTTTTATTATGTTAATGAACAGAAAGGCGGACTATTGTCCTTATCCTTTGGAATTCAAAATCTCTATTATATGCATTGTCCGGATCGGTAAATGCTCCCGCCGGATGATCCCTTCCATATGCATCAGACAGGAGCTGTCGGCACCTGTGATAAATTCGGCACCAGTAGATAGGTGGTCCCGCACTTTATCCTCCCCCATACAAACAGAGGTAGCTGCTTCTTCGACCGCAAACATGCCGCCGAATCCGCAGCATTCATCTGCCCGTTTGGGTTCAAATATTTCCACTCCTTTCACCAGGGAAAGCAAATCCCGAAGAATAGAGAAACGTGGAATGTTTAACTCGCTAGGGGAAGCCAGGTGTAAAAGCCGTAACCCATGGCAACTGTTGTGAATACTCACTGTATGAGGGAAACAGGCATTTAAATGGTCTACTTTTACGATGTTGTGCAAAAATTCGCAGATTTCGTATATACGGCCACTGATACAGGGTTCTTCTTTCCGGAGCAGGCGAGGGTAGTTTTCTTTTACGAAAACGACGCAACTGGCTGAAGGTCCTACTACGTAATCGTATTTTGCAAATAGTTCTTCCATTCGTTTTGCCAAACCTGTAGCATCTTTTTCGAAGCCGGCATTCGCCATAGGCTGTCCGCAACAAGTTTGGTCCAAAGGATAGTCGACATCCAGCCCTAAAGAAGTGAGCAATTCATAAGAGGCTACGCCTACGTTCGGGTAGATTGCATTGATATAACAAGGAATAAATAATCCGACTTTCATCTTTATAGTATTAAAAGTATAATTGCAAATAGCTTATATAAAACATAAAACAAGGATTCCGGTTATAACTACGTATGCTAACGCATAGGGAAGAGCTGCCTTCAAAATATTTCCCTCTTGTCCCTGCTGACCGATGGCTGAGGTCGCAATGGCAATACTTTGAGGGGAAATAATTTTTCCGCCCGTTGCCCCTGCAGTATTGGCCGCAGCCAACCAGTTCGGATCGACAGATATATGATTGGCCACACCGGCTTGTAATTTACCGAAAAGGATATTTGCCGACGTATCGCTTCCCGTAAGGAAAGTTCCTAACGCCCCGATTAAAGGAGCAAATAACGGGTATAGAGCACCTGTAGCTGCGGATAGGGCCACAGCCAACTGACTGATCATACCGGAAGTCTCCATAATAGAGGAAAATCCAACCAGGCAAATGACGGTAATTATTGTTTTTTTCAATTGTACCAATGAGCGCCAAAGCACTGACAGTAATTCGCCGGGCCTTCCCCCCTGAAGCAGTCCTCCCACATAAGAGCCGATAAAAAGCAATACACCTCCCTGAGTCAGCCACTGTATAGTATAGCGACGGATACTCCCATTGATGGAGAGATCTATCGTAGATACAAGCCAATTTTCCAAGCCTTCACGGACAAAAGGGAACAAAGGACTGGTGATTAAAATCAATACCATAATTAAAAGATATACTGTCCAGGATTGCAGTATTTCTTTCTTTGAAAAACGGGAACGAGGCAGTTTCTCTTCGTGTCTTCCGAGTAATTTCCCCAGTATGATAATCACTATAGTAGCAGCTATACTACCGAGGATTGCGGGCGTTTCGGCACCGATATAACGGGCAGCCAGATATTGCACTGCTAACGATATTCCACCGACCGACAGACTTAATAGCAGATTTTTGGGAAGTGCCTTTACCCTGGGATCAGCCAGAAAAGTAATGACTAACGGAATCAGAATCATCAGTACGGACAATTGTAAAACGACAGCCGTACTCAACGGGATTACCGGTAATCCCGTTTCCTGTGCCAAAACGATTACCGGTACTCCAACGGCCCCAAAAGCCGTGGGCACACTATTGGCAATCAAACTGACAATTGCGGAAAACATCGGTTTGAAACCCAGACTGATCAGTATTGCTGCCGGAATTGCCACCGCGGTACCAAATCCGGCCATCCCTTCCAATAGACCACCAAAACCCCATGTGATTAACAGCACCTGTACGCTTTTGTCCGTCGATAAAGAAGCAAACTGCTGTTTTAAAACTTCAATCTTTTTTGTGTGTAAGAGCACATTGTAGCTGTAGATGGCCATCAAAATGATAAACAGAATAGGAACTAATGCTTTTATCATTCCGTACAGAAAGGAATTGAAAGTGTCCGTTACGGAACTTCCGAATGCCAGTATGGCGAGAAGAACCGTAGCTATCAATGTGACAATACTACTTTTGTCCCCGGAAACCTTCAGGCCACCCATTAGAATAATTAAGATTAAGATCGGAATTGAAGCATAAAATGTTTCCATTGTCTAATCGTTTTAAGAGTTACGGTCTATGTTGTACAGATATACAATAAACAACTAGTTCTCAACTCAAAAGAAAAATAGCTTACTCAGAAATTTATCGAAAATAATAAAATAATGTTACGTTTTTATTATAAATATATTAAAATACCCTAATAAATAAATAGATGCCGCAGAGATATAAGTATTCATAAATGAGCCTTTTATCCTAAAACGGATTTGTGATTTTATCAGTTGGGGATTAATAAAAACACAGAAAGGGATTTATGATAATGAGTCAACCGACTTATTTGATATTTTATAGTCTTTTATAATTTATAATGTTAGAGTTCAGGAATCTATCATTTATTCAGATCGGCTACTCAGATAGAGGAAAAAGGGAGTGAGTGTTGCTAAAAAGCCGGTCCGGCTGCCGGTGGTTTGGGCAAGAGTGGTTCATGAAATCAGTGGGGAAATAGAAATATGGCTCCTGTATGGAGATTCAGAAAAAATAAGAATTAAGTTTATCTTTGTAAGATTTTGGGAAAGAGATGTCCTTAATTTTTAAGGATACTGTTGAGGATATAATTGTCTTTTATATGAAAAAAATACTTTTTGTCTGTTTGGGCAATATCTGCAGGTCTCCGGCCGCTGAGGCTGTGATGAAGTCGAAATTAAGGAAAGCGGGAAGAGAGGCGGAGTTTTATGTGGATTCGGCTGGTATATATGGCGGACATTCGGGGGCCTGTCCCGATGCCCGGATGAGAAAACATGCGGCTAAAAGGGGATATGAGCTGGAACACCGGGCCCGGCAATTCTATGCTTCAGCGGATTTCGGTGAATTTGATATAATTATCGGAATGGACCGTCAAAATATAGCTGATTTGAAAAGACTGGCGGTGACGGATGAAGAACGGGCTAAAATCCATGCAATGACGGATTTTTGCCGGGAGAATACAGTGTATCGGGAAGTACCGGACCCTTATTACGAAGGTCCGGACGGTTTCGAATTGGTATTGGATTTATTAGAGGATGCTGTAGAAGGGTTGATTGAAAAACAATGACAGACTAATCCGTTTTGGAGGGCTTGGAAAGACGGTGTTTTTTCCCATAGTTTTTCCCTCTGTTGTTCCGGTATCCGTTTTTCCGGACGAAAGCTTGCGGATTGTAAATAGGTGCTTCTCCTAAAGCCGGAGGGAGGGGAATTTTATAAATTTCCTTTTCCAGAAACTTTTCAATCCGGTAAAATTTGCCCTGTTCTTTTTCCGATACAAAAGTGATTGCCAGTCCTTCTGCATTGGCCCGGGCGGTCCGGCCAATACGATGGATGTAATCTTCCGGATCGTGCGGAACATCGTAATTCAATACCATACCGATATCTTCGATGTCAATGCCTCTGGCGACAATATCAGTTGCAACCAACACCTTGATCTTATTATTTTTAAAATCGAGCATTACTTTTTCCCGTTCTGCCTGTTCCAGATCCGAGTGCATGGCAGCTACGTTGAATTTCATCCGTTTCAGGATATGGGCCAGTTCCTTGACTTTTTGTTTGGAAGAAGAGAAAATGATACTCTTCGATTTTACCGGTTTCCCGAATAGCTCCCGGATAAGTTCCATTTTTTGTGCTTCCGTACAAATATAAGCTGCCTGCGTAATGGCTTCGTTTGGTTTGGAAACGGCAATTTTCACTTCTACCGGATCGTGGAGAATGGTTTTAGCCAATTGTTGTATTTTGGGAGGCATGGTGGCCGAAAACATAATTGTCTGCCGTTTTTGCGGCAATTTTTTGACAATTTTCATGATATCATCCGAGAATCCCATATCCAACATCCGGTCGGCTTCATCCAGAATAAAATACTTGACATGGGAAAGATCGATATTATACATATCCAGATGAGTAATAAGCCGTCCGGGAGTGGCAATGATCACATCTACCCCTGACTGCAGGCCTTGTTTTTGCTGGTCCCAGATTGCTCCGTCCCCGCCTCCGTAGATAGCTAAAGTCGATACCGGAACAAAATAGGAAAATCCTTCAAATTGCATATCAATTTGTTGGGCTAACTCCCGTGTAGGCGCCATGATAATCGCATTGATATAGTCGTCCGGATGTTTTGTCTTTATCAACTGGTTTAAAACCGGTAAAATATAGGCCGCTGTTTTACCGGTTCCGGTTTGTGCACAACCGATAATATCTTTTCCTTCTAAAATTACAGGAATTGTTTTTTCCTGTACAGGTGTTGTTTCCTGAAAGTTCATCGCTTCTAATCCCTGCAATACAGGTCCTTCCAGCTTCATTTCATCAAATCTCATCTCTTCTTTCGTTTTATGCTACGAAGATAAGCATTTTTTAATAAAGTTGCCGTTTCCCTGATTTTGACTTTTTCATAAGTTTAATTTTTCAACTTTCTGATTATTCTTTGTTTTTACATTAGGGATACAATAGATCGGAAAATAATAGACCGTATCGTCATTCAGGCTTTTGCTCTTGGAGAAAAGAAACGGAAGGAGTGATTGTTGCGGAATGTTTTTCCGCCAAATTCCAGCTGTCTGATTATTGAAGCTTTGAAGCCTGCCCTTGTATATTTGTCAGGAAACGGAGGCGCTGTCGTTGTAAAGTACCTGTTTCTTAATCCTTTAACGTCATTTTAAAATCTTATTTTTCTTCCTCTAACATTGCAACTCTTTTTGTACCTTTGTACAAAATAAAATGGTATGGAAGATTTTCAACATGTAGGTTATTCCAAGGAAGTGATAGAGTTTGTGGCTGTAGCAAAAGAATTTTGCGATTTTGTAGAGACAATACCTTCCATGGAGCGGCAAGATGTATTACAGCGGTTACAAAAGTTTATTCCTTTAATTTATTTAAAGGGCAGTTTATTGCCTGTTTGCGAATGTGAGGAGGGTGGTTTGGCGGAAGATTCTGTTACGGAAGAACAATACAATTATCTTTTTGGGGAATTGCATCGTCTTTTTGGAGAATACGATGAGTATCTGGAGGTTTTTGATGATAATATGCAATACAGTGAAGCCCCGGTAATTCATTCAATTTCGGAAAAAACATGCGATATATACCAGGACCTTAAAAATTTTATTACGACTTTTCGTTGTGGAATTCCGGAAGTTATCGGAGAAGCTTTGTGGATGTTGAATAATAATTTTGAGTTATATTGGGGAAAAGCTTGTGCAGAAGTACTGCGGGCTGTTCATCAGGCAGTATACCGCCTGACGGATGACGAAAGAAAAATGTAAAAAAAGTGAGATACAAAGAGAATATTGATATGAAAGAAATGCAGGAATTACCTGCTTTTTCATACAAGGGAGAAGTGATTGTAATAGAAGAAGCAAACAAAGTGGAAGAAGCTGTGCATTATCTGGCAGCTCACCCTTTTTTGGGTTTTGATACGGAAACAAGACCGGCTTTCCACAAGGGGGAAACTTATCCTGTCAGTCTTTTACAATTAGCTGTACCGGAAAGAGTTTACCTTTTTCGCCTGAATAAATGCGGATTTCTTCCTTCTTTGCGGAATTTATTGGCGGAAAAACGAGTAGTGAAAATCGGTGTGGGCATTCGGGACGATATCCGGGCTTTGAGGAAACTGGGTAATTTTCAACCGGCTTCCTTTGTTGATTTGCAGGAATTTGTAGTCGGTTATGGTATTAGTGAGAAATCATTCTCTAAGTTAATGGCTATTGTTTTTCAGGTAAGAATATCAAAACGTCAGCGGGTTTCGAATTGGGATGCTTCTGCTTTGACCCCTTCCCAGATAAAATATGCGGCTACAGATGCCTGGGGAGCTCTGCGGATGTATGAGGAACTAAAGAGTCGATGAGGGATTTGTCTGAAGTTTTCGTGCTGCCGGGAATGGTAAAATAGAAAGTAGTACCTTCTCCCTCTTTCGATTTAAAGCGGAGCTTACCTTTGTTCAGTTTGATGAAGTCGCGGCTTAATAATAAACCCAGGCCACAACCTTTTTCATTCTTTGTTCCGTAAGTGCTGCATAATTGACCGTCTTTCAGGAGTTTTGACTGATTTTCCTTTGTAATTCCTTGTCCATTGTCTTTTACAGCTACAGTTACCTGTCCGTTGTGTTCTGTAAGCAGTATATTGACCTCTCCTCCCGGATAAGTAAATTTGATGGCGTTGGAAACCAGATTTCTCAAAACTGTTTTGATCATATCCTCGTCTGCATAAACGGAGATCGCTTTTTTGACATGATTGATCAAACTGATATTTTTAGAATTGGCGATGGTTGTAAACAGGGAAAGTACTTCCCGGACACTGACAGACAGGTCGAAATGGCTCCGGATTACTTTTGTTTTACCATTTAAATTCCGGCTCCAACGCAGAAGATTTTCCAATAAATTAAAAGCTTGTTCTGTGGTTTCATTGATCATTTCGAATTTTTTCCGGATGCTGGCATTCCGGATTTTATCCTTTTGGCTTTCAATTATGGAGTTGATCATTTTAATTGTGCCGATGGGCGCCCTTAAATCGTGAGCGATTACAGAATACAACTTATCCCGTGCCTCTATCGTTTCCTGTAAACGCTCATTCTGGCGCCGGATTGTCCGGTTGGCTTCCAGAAGTAATAATTGATGTTTGACCCGTAAAAGTAATTCTTTTTCCCGCAATGGTTTTGTAATGAAATCCGTATAATCGAAATTCAAACATTCTGCAATAATAGAGTCGTCTTTTATGGAAGAAATAAAAATAATAGGGGTAGTACGGGTCGGGATTTTATTCCGCAATTGGTGAATAATTTTACATTCTGCCGTTGTAGAACCTACCGGGGCCAATAAAATCAGATCCGGTTGGGATACTTTTGTTTTAAGGAGAGCCTCCTGCTCTTCCTGAATACATTCAACATTGTATTGGGCTTTTTTCAATATACCGCTTATCTTTTCTTCTACACGAAGAAGGGGGCAGATGAGTAATAATTGATATTTTTTACTGTTGAAATGCATAACTTATTTCTTAAAATCTATTTGTGGGCAATGGGGTGCTGAGCTGACGAGCTTGTTTTAATTTATAATTCATTTTTTTTAATATGAAATTTTTCTCCACATTGGCTGCAATGATGGCAGAGAAGGCGGTAAATAATTCAATTTCATCTCTATTCCAGGTATTTTTGCAGGCGCAGTGAGAGAAGGACAGAAATGAAAACAAATAACCCGAAAACAATGGAAATAGAAGAGATTCTTCTATTTCACATTCTTCCAGAAAACATTTTAATTCGTTACAATTTAAGTCCTGGGTATGATGAATATATATATAATTGTGAGTGTTTAACTGATCTTCCAGATCTTGTTCAAAAAAACATTTCTGCTTTTTAATTTTGTTTTTCAACGGACTTAAAGACGGTTTATGCCACTCGTGCAATAGGGTAAATGTCATGTCCGGGTAAATTTTTATAATATGAATTCTGTCGTTTTGACAATAAGTTCCGATCATTTGTAAGGCTTTGTCTAGATTCGACCGATAGTCGTGGTCTGTTGTCAGGGTGATATTTAATCTGGTTAAGAACTTTATATCAGAATTGTAATTCCTCTCCTCATTTCTCCGTTCTGTCTGCATAAATTGAAATGTTAAATATATTCTTCATTTAAATAAAATATACACAATTGTTACAACTTATACCGTATCCCAAAGAAATGGGTTGCGCTAAAGGCCCTTTTTAACTTTTAAATTATTGAATAATATAAGGTTGCAACTTCTTTTAAATTCTTTATAATAAAAAAGAGATAAAAAATTTGGTAGGTAGGGATAATTTCGTACTTTTGTGCCCGGGTAAGTCCTATGCGACCAGCTCCTGTCGAACTCCCCCAGGGTCGGAAGGCAGCAAGGGTAGATGGTTGTAGCGGTGCGACATAGTCCGCTTACCCGCATGCCTCTTTAGCTCAGCTGGCCAGAGCACGTGATTTGTAATCTCGGGGTCGTTG
>NZ_CALCLB010000008.1:0-4136 GCF_937966165.1 uncultured Odoribacter sp. | reverse complement strand
AAGTTTGTTCGATATTCTGGGAGGAACTGATTTGTGGGGAGGAGGCGTGTCCTATTCGTACGACAGTTTGATCGGACCTATAGACGTGGTGCTCAATCTCTCGAACTGGGATAAGAAATTGGGATTTTATTTCAATTTGGGATATTATTTTTAGTAAGGGGTCCACTGAAGTGTTGTTAATGTGCTATTTAATAGAAGTGAAAAACAATGAGATTTTTTATTTTTTTAGGAATAATCTGTTTGCTCATTGCCTGTAAACAGGAACAATACCGGCATGTAGAAGGCAAGATTTACGGAACTTATTACCGGATTATTTATGAATCGAAAGAGGATTTTTCAGAAAGTCTGAAAACGGAAATGGAGAAAGTGAATACCTCTTTATCTATGTTTAATCCTCAGTCAGTCGTTGCGAAATGGAACCGGGGAGAGAGTAAGGAAGTGGATTCTTTGTTTATTCGTATGTACCGGACGGCGGAAAAAATAAACCGGGAAACAAACGGGGCTTTTGATATTACTGTGGCTCCACTGGCTAATGCTTGGGGATTTGGCTATAAGCAGAATCGTTTTCCGAATCCGGAAGAAATAGATTCTCTTTTGCAATATATCGGCATGGACAAATTGAAAGTAGAGGAGGGATATTTGTTGAAAGAGAAAGCAGGAATGGAAATTGATGCCAGTTCTATTGCGAAAGGTTTAGGGGTGGACCTGGTTGCTGAGTTTCTGGATGCCTGTGAAGTCCGGAATTATATGGTTGATATTGGCGGAGAAATACGGGTCAGAGGGGAAAGTGACAAAAAAAGACCTTGGAGAATAGGAATTGATAAACCGATTGATGATATAGCCATTCAGGGAAGAGAATTACAAATGGTTATCCGGTTTACAAAGGGAGCGGTTGCTACTTCCGGGAACTATCGCAATTATTATATACACGAAGGCAGGAAATATGCTCATACCATTAATCCGCGTACCGGTTATCCCGTGCAGCGGGACATCCTCAGTTCGAGTGTATATGCTCCGACTTGTATGGAAGCAGATGCCTATGCGACAGCTTTTATGGTGCTTGGGTTAGAAGAAAGTAAAAAAATTGTTGAAAATAACACTGAAATAGAGGTTTGCTTCGTATATGAACAAAATGGCGAAAACAGGGTTTGGATGACAGAAAAATTTAAAGATTTAATCATGAAGGAAGAGTAGAAAAAATAAAAGTGTTCACAGGAAAACTATAAAATGATTAAGGGGTCAGGCAGATTTGGAATACTATTATTTCTATGGGTAGAAATGTTTTTTTCTACCGGACTTTTTGCGGCTCCTGTACAGGACAGCATTACAGTAAAAAAAGACAATATCCTTTCTGTTCCTGTCGTATACCGTCCGGATAGTTTGATCCGGGATACTTTAACATATGAATATACCCGGATCAAAAATGCAGCCTATAAATCTTCTTTTACGAAAGAATTGTACAAGCTGATTTTTGTAAATCCTAAACGTAACCGGGTAAATGTCATGCGGACCCAGAACAGTGAAGCCCGTTTTGAAGCTTATGCCGGAAAAACCATTCAAAAGATTAATATTAAAGTGCTTCCTCCGTATGGAGCGAGTGTGTACGATACTACTTATACAGAAGTAGATTTGGGGTGGTTGAGAAATGCTGCTAATAAAATTCATATGAAGTCTTCTGAGCGGACGCTGCAAAGGCAGTTGACTATAAAACCCGGAATGGTGTTAATACCCTTTGAATTAGTACAGAATGAGATCCTGATCCGACAGTTGGACTATATAGATGACGTTACAATAATGGTAGATGAAGATCCTCAAAACCCCCAGGAAGTTATCCTGACGGTTATCTGCAGGGATGATTTTTCCTGGGGTGCTGAAGTTTCTTCTAATTTTTTAAATAATGCCCGCGTCAAATTAATCAATAAAAATTTTATGAAATTGGGGCATATTGTAGAATATCAGATTAGTTACAGGGGAACAAAAGAACAAAAATGGGGGAATTTGTTGGAATACAAGGTAAACAGTATATTTGGTACCCATTTTGATGTGAGAGGTTATTATCAGAATGATTACATATCGAAACAGGTTTGGGGTGAAATCAACCGGCAATTTCTGACTTCCCGGGTAAAATGGGCAGGAGGGTTGACAATCAGCCGGATTTTTCGTTCCGATGAATTACCGGACATCAATATTGAACATCAGCAGATCCCTTTTAATTATCATTCTCAGGACCTTTGGGTAGGAAGATCCCTTTTGTTGAGATCCCGGCACCGTTATACACGGAATATTTATTTTACAGCCCGTTTTTTAAATACAGTATTCAATAAACGGCCTTTTGTATCTTCGGATACAAATCAATTTTACTATAACCGGAGAAACGTGTTTTGGGCTTTCACGTACCGGAAACTGAAATATTACAAAGCTAACCTGATTTACGATTTCGGACGTACGGAAGATGTCCCTACCGGACTTTATTCTGCTTTGACTTTTGGGTTTGAACATAATGAGTTTCAGAATTCAGGTTATATTGGATACGAAGCCCGTTATTCCCATTTCAATCGCCATACGGAACGTTTTTATGCTGCTGATATTGCACTTGGATCGTATGTAAATGAGGGGGGATTTGAAAGAGGACTTTTAAAATTAGGACTTCATCACATCAGCAATTTGCAAGCATTGGGAAACTGGCGTTTCCGTTTTTATAATGATGTAAATTATATTACAGGTATCCGGCGTTATCCTTCCGATTATCTCCATTTTCAGGATTATGATATTTTAGGTTTCGATTCGGACACCCTGGGGGGAAATCAGAAGCTTTCCACTTCTTTATCTGCTACCTTCTTTCTGCCTTATATCAAAAAAGGATTTCGTATGTCCTTAACAGGTTTTGTCGATGTTGGTGTTTTGGCTCCGGAGAACAAATCGATATTTAAAAGTGAAACGTATTGGGGGATCGGAGCTGCTGTGACGTTGAGAAACGATAATATTGTATTTAAAAATATTACTCTCCGCTTATCTTTTTATCCACGGGTGCCTTCAGATGTGAGGGGGTTCCAGGCTTCTATGTCCGGAAATTTGCAGAATGGTTTCTATGATTATCGGGTAGACAGACCGAGGGTGATCCCTTATGAATAAAAGGGATGAGATTCTGTATCAAAAAAGTGTACTGGGAAGGATATTGAAAATATGATTATTTTACTATTCGTAATTTATGTTTTAGGATTTGAAAAACTGAATAATTTTTTATGTAATTCTTATTCTATTAAGAATATAATGAAGAAAAAAATGAAAAATATAGAGTAAGAATAAATATTTATGGTGAAAATAATAGTAATTGTTATATTTTTGCCGTATAAAACAGGACTGACGAATAAAAGCTAGCCCTTTACTTCCTGAAAGTCGGCTAATCAGTAATGATTTTTGATTTGAATTGACCATCGTTTTTACTTTTTAGTCAGATAATTATCAATGATCATAATTGGCTGTACATTTACTGTATCGGGTTGTTTAATAATGGATTGGACCTGAATGAGTACCTTAAAATCAATTAGCGAATGAAAAAAGTTTTATTATTTTCTCTGTTTTTATTGTGTGGTTTATTTTTTTCTCAGTTATTACCTTCCGTTTTTGAGCAATCTTATTCCCGTTTTGAGTTGGTTTTTAAAAATTTGATGTTTGTTTGTCTGGCTTTTATTATGATCAATGTAGGACGGGAGTTTGAATTGGATAAAAGCCGTTGGAAATCTTATGCGCAGGACTATTTTATTGCAATGGCTACGGCTGCTGTTCCCTGGTTATTGATTGCTTTTTATTATATTTATATTTTGCCGGGAAATGATTTGTCCTGGGATAAGAATTTGCTGGTAAGCCGGTTTGCAGCACCGACTTCTGCCGGAATTCTCTTTACGATGCTGGCTGCTGCTGGATTGAAGAAGGAATGGATTTATCAGAAAACGCAGGTGTTGGCCATTTTCGACGATTTGGATACCATTTTATTGATGATTCCGTTGCAGATACTAATGATTGGTTTCAAATGGCAGTTATTCATCATTGTTTTGGTCGTTTGCGTTTTATTGATATTCGGATGGAGGAAATTGAGCAGTCTGTCTTTACCCCAATCCTGGAAAGCCATTCTCCTT
>NZ_CALCLB010000007.1:0-6554 GCF_937966165.1 uncultured Odoribacter sp. | reverse complement strand
GCCGCTATACCGTCAACGGAACGGTCCGCTACGAAGGTACCAATAAACTGGGTAAAAGCCGTGATGCACGCTGGCTTCCGACATGGAACGTTGCCGGATCATGGAACATGCATGAAGAAGAGTTCTTCAAATCACTGGAACCGGCTTTGTCTCATTTTACACTGAGAGCTTCCTACAGTCTGACTGCTGACAGCGGCCCGTCAAATGTAACCAACTCCCGAGCCGTATTTATGAGTAAAAATCCCTGGAGGCCTCAAACCAATGCACAGGAATCGGCCCTGGAACTTTATGATATTGAAAACAGCGAACTGACCTACGAAAAGAAACACGAGCTCAATATCGGGGCAGACATGGGATTCATCAACGATCGGATTAACTTAAGTGTGGACGTATACAAACGGAACAACTACGACCTGATTGGATCTACAACAACCATGGGTATTGGCGGTGTAGTGGATAAAATGGCCAACGTTGCTGAAATGAAATCACACGGTGTGGAGGTTTCCCTGTCAACGACAAACATCAACATGAAAAACTTCCGATGGACAACCGATTTCATTTTCTCTTATACAAAGAACGAAATTACAAAAATGAATTCTTCAAAAAGGGCTATCGATATGATTACAGGCAGCGGGTTTGGTATGAAGGATTATCCGGTACGCTGTCTGTTCTCTATCCCGTTCCTCGGACTGAATGAAGACGGGCTGCCTACTTTCCTAAATGAGAAAAAAGAAGTTACGGTCTCTGACATCAACTTCCAGGAAAGTAATGATATCAGCTTCCTGAGATACGAAGGACCGAGCGAACCAACCGTTACGGGTAGTTTCGGAAATACATTCTCTTATAAAGGATTAAAACTGAATGTATTTATGACCTATTCTTTCGGAAACAAACTGCGTCTGGACCCGGTATTCAAATATTCTTACTCCGACCTCGATGCCATGCCGAAGGAATTCAAAAACCGCTGGATGATCCCGGGAGATGAAAGATATACCCATGTACCCGTGATTTCAAGTAAACGCCAGCACAATAAGAACGGTAGCCTGTCATATGCATACAATGCATACAACAATTCCGACGTACGTGTAGCTGACGGCGGGTTTATCCGTATGAAAGAAATCTCCCTTTCCTACGACTTCCCCAAAAAGCTTATCACAAAAATCGGGTTTAACAGCCTGTCCATGAAATTACAGGGAACAAACCTGTTCTTAATCTATGCCGATGACAAACTGAACGGCCAGGATCCTGAATTCTTCCGTTCCGGTGGTGTTGCCGCTCCTGTACCCAAGCAGTTTACATTCACTTTAAGGTTAGGCTTATAAAAATTGATGACTATGAATAAAAAATACATTATATCACTATTTGTCACAGCACTGGCCTTAGGCAGTGTTTCGTGCGACGATTATCTGAGTACGGTTCCGGATAACCGGACAGAGCTGGATACTGATAAAAAAATAACGGACCTTTTAATTACAGCTTACGCTACACATTTACATATTTTGGCAACAGAAACAATGTCAGATAATATTGTAGATGTTGGTACGAGTAAATATTCCTCTAATGGACGAATGCAGGAACAATTCTATTTCTGGGAAGATCCGACAGAAGATGGAAACGAATCTATTAAAAGTGTATGGGAAACTTACTATGGAGCTATTGCAACAGCTAATCAAGCTTTGGAAGCCATTGAAAAAATGGGCAACCCTGAAAGCTTAAGTGCTCAAAAAGGAGAGGCTTTAATATCGAGAGCTTACCATCATTTTGTTCTGGCAAATATTTTTTGTATGAGCTATAATGAACAAACCAGCTCTACAGATCTTGGGATTCCTTATATGGATCACCCGGAAACGACAGTAGCCCCTCATTATGAAAGGGGAACGGTAAAAGAAGTGTACGAAAAAATCCAGAAAGACATTGAAGAAGGACTTCCACTAGTAGATGACAACATTTATACCGTACCGAAATATCACTTCAATAAGAAAGCTGCCTATGCTTTTGCTGCACGCTTCTATCTATATACCCGCAATTACGATAAAGTGATTGAATGCGCAAACGAGGTGTTGACAGCAAATCCGAAGGCGATGCTGCGGGATGTAAAGTCTTATACAACATTTACTCAGGAATACGGTCCTATCGCGGAGGATTATATCCGGGTAGAGCATCCGGCTAATTTGCTATTGATGACAGACTATACGCAAATGGCTTTGCTATACGGAAACTACTATACAGGAAAAAGATTCATGAATTCAGCAGAATTTTCAAAACGGGCAACTACCAGAACAAACGGACCGTGGGGTGATTATGTAGCTAAGTTATTTTATCTGTCTCCTCTGTATTATAGCGATTTTGTTGCTAGTCCAAAATTACCTTATCTTTTTGAATATACCGACCGGGAAGCAGGTATTGGTTATATCCGTACCGTATATCCGGCTTTTCATACAGATGAAGTCCTCCTTTGCCGGGCAGAAGCCTATATCATGAAAAATGATTTCACGAATGCTACAGCAGATTTAAATTTATGGATGCAACAGCACGTAAACGTTAATTTCGATCTGACAAGAGAAAAAGTGAATGACTATTACTCTAAACTGGCTTTTTCCACCGCAACAGCACCCAGTGCTAAAAATAGAATGAGTCCGGATTTCACTATGAGTCAGGAACAAGAAAATTTTATGTACTGCCTGATCCATTTCCGCCGGATAGAGACCATTGCAGAAGGTTTACGTTGGTTTGACATAAAACGCCTGGGAATTCAGATTTATCGGTGGTCAGAAAGTTTGTCTAAAGAATATACAGCCACAGACTCTCTTACTCCGACGGATCCGCGCCGGGCTGTTCAGTTACCGATTGATGTAATCAGTGCCGGAATGACGCCGAATCCGAGATAGTACTTACATAACTTATTAATAAAGTATGAATATGAAAAAAATAATAATATATCTGTTAGCTCTTACATTGACAGGATGCCTCTGCTCCTGCGATGATGACAAACCCAGCGGTCACAGTATCTTCCCTACGGATGGTGAAGAGGGAAGTGAATTTGACCAGTGGCTGCTGTATAACTATGTATATCCTTATAATATCGAGGTAAAATACAAAATGGAGGATATCGAGTCGGATATGAAGTATACCCTGGCTCCGGCTTTACCTGATAAATGCGTGGCTTTGTCTAAAGTAATCAAATACCTATGGCTCGAAGCTTACGACGAAGTGGCAGGACTGACTTTTACCCGCACCTATACTCCCCGTGTAATCCACATGATCGGTTCCGGTGCCTATAATACAAACAATACAGTCGTTCTGGGTACAGCCGAAGGCGGATTAAAGATCACGCTTTACAAAGTAAATGACATCGATCCGGAAACAGTGACGGCGGCTCAACTCAACAGTGACTACCTGAAAACAATGCACCATGAGTTCGCTCACATCCTGCATCAGACAAAGAATTATTCTACAGAATACCAGAACATTACCGGTAAAGATTATATCGGAGATCAATGGAGCTCCGGCTCCCAGACAGAAGCACTGGCCCGTGCAAAAGGATTTATCAGCCGTTATGCCCGTTACAGTGCAGATGAAGATTTCGTGGAAATGATCTCTATTTTCGTTACCCGGGATCAGGACGCATGGGAGGCATTACTTGAAGCTTCCAATACCGTAGCTGACGGAAACACGGAAACAGGTAAAGCCCTGCTTGAACAAAAATTCGAGATCGTAAAGGATTACCTGAAAAATTCCTGGAATATCGACATCTATGAATTGCGCAGTGTCGTTCAGAGACGTGGAAATAGTCTGGACCAATTGGATTTAACAAAAATTTAATACATAGTCTGTTATGAAGAAAATACTATATTTACTCCTTCTTCTCCCGTTCTTCTCCCTGCAATCCTGCGTAGAGGACGAGAAAGACATATTTGATGCTTCTGCTGCCGAAAGAATCGCGGCTGCCATGAAGGAATACAGGGCTACCCTGGCCGCTGCTGAAAACGGCTGGTTGCTGGCTTACTATCCCGAGAAAAATCACTCTGTGGGGGGATATAACATGATGGCTAAGTTTACAGCCGACGGTTATGTTACCCTTTCCTCAGAAGTAGCTACCCGGAATTATGCAGCCGGAGATACCGTAACTTCCCAGTATGAGATCATCTCTGATATGGGACCGGTGCTGACGTTCAATGCCTATAATGAAATTCTGCATCATTTCACAGAACCGAACGGCTCCGCTGATGTAGACGGTATGGCCGGGGATTATGAATTCGTGTTTATGGATGTGAAGCCGGATAAGATCATATTAAAAGGAAAGAAATATGATAACAAACTGGTCATGACCCGTCTGGATGAACCGGTAGACCCAAAAGCTTATTACCAAAGTATTGCTGATATGGAGAAAAAATCTTCTTATAGATATTACAATCTTTATATACAAGGAGACACTATTTGCCAAGCCTCTTTAGTAGAAAGAACATTGGAAATATCCTATGAAGTAATTGAAGCCAGAGATACAACCATACAGGAAGAAATTTTAGCTTTTACTTTTACACCTTCAGGGATAAAACTTTACGAACCTTTTACTTTTAAAGGAAAAGTAACAATGGAGAATTTCAATTGGGATAATGAGAAGAGTTCTTTTATCTGTACTGACCCGGATGCTGATGTCAGATTTGGAGTTCATTGATAAATAATTATTAAGTAAATAATTTATAGAAATGAACCTTCAAATTCGGAAAAGAATTTTTAATAGATATCTCTAATTATAAATTAGGATTAAAAAAATCACATATGAAAAAAATATTCAGTTTATTAATAATGACACTCTGCCTCTTTTTGGCAGGGTGCTCCGACGAAGAAAATGATACTACAGTTCCTGAACTGGGTATTGATAATTCCGGAGTAATATTTAAGGCAGCCGGAGGAACGGGAACTATTGAACTGAAAGCTCCCGGTGCCACAGCTACTGCTGATCAGGATTGGTTTACCGTGTCCCTTTCCGGAAAAACGATTACTGTTACGGCTTCTCCTAACAATTCAATTACTGGACGTACCGGGCAAGTAATTATTGAGCAAAATGGTTTAAAAAGAAGTGTACCTGTAACCCAGACCGGTAATAAAGCACCGGATCCTGAAGTAACAGAAATTCTACTCCCTATAGAAGCAGGCGAGACTGTTATATTGGTGAATAGTGACATGCCTTTTACGGCAGCTACTGAAGCTGATTGGTTGTCAACACGGGTAAGTGGTGACTCATTGATTTTGAAAGCTACTGACAATAGAGCACAACCTATCCGCAAAACAACCGTAACAATCACTTCTACTATTTTTAAAGTATCTGTTGATGTTACTCAGGATGGTATTGTTTTAATCCCAGAAAACACAGACGTAATCCTTTCCAATGACGGAGAAACCCTGAAAGTGTCAGTAGAAGCTTCAGGAACATTCACGGCTAAATCCAGTGCATCCTGGTTAAGTGTTAGCAAGGGCAGCAACTATGTAAATCTTATAGCTCAAAAGAATACTGGAGCCACTGCCCGTACGGCTGTAGTAACTTTAAGCCTGGACGGTTATAGTGTTGAGATCAATGTAACTCAAAGGCTTTATATTTATACAGACTATCTGGGAACTTGGAAGCTAAATGCAAAATCTAAGAGTGACGGTAGTACTGTAACCCTTGAAGTGGAAATTGTCGAAAAAGTAGCAGGAACTTCTTATTTGGTATACGGTTGGGGTGGTTCAAGTCTGGCTAAAGATTTCCCCTTTACTATGGATTTCAATGCAAGTACTGGAAAACTTTCGGTTAAAAATCAGCCAAGTCTGGGTGTGGATGCCGAAGGTAATAAGCCTGGTTTTACAGGAGCTACAGCAGAATATGGTGTCATTACCGGATCCTACACTTGTATGGAAAGTAAAAGGACAGGTAATACTGTTACCTGGGTAATGGGAACTGTTAGTAATGGACCGCTGGTTGGTGTAGGTTATCATTTTATCAAAGTGGGAACGACTAGCTGGTATTCTTACAATGTTGATCCTGTCACTACAAATATGACTATGACCAAGGTTTCTTCTTCTACAAATGGAATGAATATGCAATCAGTTCTTAGGACAGATTCACAAACTATTTCTCCCGTTAAAGCGGTAGCAGAGAAATAAATTTTAGTAATTTTTCAAAATAGCCCCGGAAAACGATGATTTTCCGGGGCTATTTTTATGTCTGTCACTTATTATCTTTAGATAGTTATTAATACTTTTCGAGTATTTATTTCTATATCATTACCTTCCTTCCTATTTCTTATAACTATTCATATTCATTTTTCAGCATTCTTGGCTTATTATAAATATTAAATTGATTACGATTTTGTTTATTTATTAAAAATTAAATTTTAATAATTTTAACTGTATCGATTTCGTGTACAATACATTAATTAATATAAATAAACATTATTTTATTTCTCTCCTTTTCTCTTCAATATTATATGTTCGTTTTTATTGGTAATCCAGGCCTGGTAAGTGTTTTATAACTTACTGTATACCAATTATATATAAAACATAAACAACGTGAA